>JBAXQP010000212.1 GCA_037131655.1 bacterium
ATCCCCGACAACATCATGACAAACTATTTCGAACTAGCCACCGATGTGCCGATGGATGAAGTCAAAAAGTTGGAGGCCGCCTGGACCTCCGGCCAAATAAACCCAATGGAAGCAAAACGCCGATTGGCAAGAGAAATCGTCACTCTCTATCACGATGCTGAAGCAGCTCAAGCCGCCGAGGAGCACTTCACCCGCCTTTTCTCCAAGCGTGAAGAGGACGAAGAAGCTCCGGAGCATCAGGTTCCAACCGACTTGGTTCGAGACGGAGCCGTCAGCCTTTCCCACCTAATCGCCGCAATCGAGCTAGCCCCCAGCGTAGGCGCTGCCAGACGATTAATCGAACAAGGCGGAGTCGAGCTTAACGGCCAAAAAGTAAAAACCCAAAACCCCATCCCCCTCCAAGACTTAGACAATGCCCTGCTAAGAGTAGGAAAACTCAAGTTCGCAAGGTTGAAAGTATAAATCAAGTCACATATGCGTGCGCGGCTTGCCGAGCTTTGATTTTTAATTGATTTATGAAGAATTCAAATAATCAGTAGCTAATCTTGAAAATGGGGTGGAAGACAAGATGGATAAATCTAAGGAAGAACAGAGGGGGCTACTAGCCTCTTTGCATCATGAACTACGCTCAACGGTTACCGTTATTATCGGTTGCTGTGAACTGCTGCTTGAAAACAAAGGAAAAGAGCTTGGAAACGAGCAAGCCACAAGTCTTCAGCGGTTACGCTTGGGCAGTATTGAATGGCTAAGGCTTATCGATGACCTTCTGGGCGCTGATGCGAACCGCAACCAATCAGGAGAAGAAGCGCTTCGTCATAGATGCCGTTCGTCTCTCCATGCAATTCTGGGCAATGCTGAAATGCTCTTAGATCAAGTGAGGGAGAAATCGCTCAAAAGTCTTATTCCTGACATGCAAACAATGGTCGCTGCAGGAAGGCGATTGCTTTTGCTTGTGGAGAAATGCTTAGAGGAAGGCGATTTGCAAATTATCCACAGCCAAACCGACCCAACCAAAACATTCTCTGCACCCGATGTCGATGATGTCCTCTCTGTGACCAGTCCCATATCTCCAGCAGCATCACAAGAGCAACCCGGCTTTATTCTGGTGGTCGACAATCAAGAGCAAAATCGTGATTTGTTAGTACGCCGGCTCGAAGGGGATGGTCATGGGGTCGAGATTGCCTCCTCTGGCCAACAGGCGTTAGACCTTGCTCGATCTCAAAAACCCGAATTAATCCTGCTCAATCTAATATTGCCCGAAATGACCGGTCATGAAGTATTGCAACAGTTGAAAGCCGATGAAGGTTTAATGAATATCCCGGTGATTGTCATTTCGGCGTTGGCCGAATCCAATGCTGCAGCGCGATGTGTTGAAATTGGCGCTGATGACTATCTTACCCTGCCCATCGCTCCCGTCCTGCTTCGAGCACGAGTCAATTCATGCCTTGAGAAAAAGCGCTTGAGAGATCGCGAAAAACAGCTCTTTACGAAACTCCAGGAAAGCTACGACCGATTAGAAGCACTCGGAAAGCTCAAAGATGACTTAACCCACATGATTATTCACGACCTGCGCACCCCTCTCACTTCCGTCATCACAGGCCTTATGACCATCGAAGGGGTGGGCGAATTAGAAGAAGTTCAAAAGGAACTTCTCGACAACTCCATTTATGATGGGCAGGTTCTTTTGGGAATGGTCAACGACCTGTTGGACATCACCAAAATGGAAGACGGCTCCCTCCAACTTGAACGAGCGGAACTTGAACCTCATGAAATTATTTCTCGCGCCCTTGAACAAGTCCAAACGCTCGCCAAAGAAAAGCATCAGGTCTTGGATGCGAAAGTTGAAAACGATCTCAAAATAATCAACGCAGATGAAGACAAGCTCCGCCGAACCCTCGTCAACTTAGTCGGTAATTCAGTGAAGTTCACCCCTGAAAACGGAACGATAACAATTTCAGTTAAGCTCGATAAACATGGAGATCCGGTCATCTTCGCAGTCTCCGATACCGGCGAAGGCATCCCAAAGGAGGCGTTCGAAAAGATTTTCGAAAAATTCGGCCAAGTGGAGAGCCGTAAATCAGGCAGAAAGATGTCGACAGGCTTAGGCCTTACATTCTGCAAAATGGCCGTAGAAGCACACGGTGGCCGTATCTGGGTAGAGAGCGAACTAGGCAAAGGCACAACCTTCTGGTTCACTATTCCATCTAAGACTTAACTGGAATTCTTCTAAAGGAACGGGCGATTTTCCTAAAAATGGGCAGGTAATTGCTCTTTAGCCCCACATTGACGGTTCCAATCATCACATAGTAATCGTATTTCTCAAATACTACTACTTGATACAGGAAATACTTCTTTCCACTAGATGTCCTAATTCCTGTACCAACAGTCTCAAACCCAGGAAGTCCGTTTATTCGAACAGAACTTGTCTGCTGAGCTTTTGTATCCTTAAAAATTGGCCTTCGATTAAAAGAGGACAGTGCAAAAGCTTTGCGATCTTTTATCGCCATTTTATAAGAAATTGATGGAGCGATTACCATACGAGGATCGTCTGGTTTTTTAGAAGGGAATTTGCCACCCTTTGACAGAATAAGACTATTTGCAAATTCACTAGCGATTTTCATATCGCCAACTGAACTAACCTTAAACTTAAGAGCGCTTCCTAAACCCCCTTGTTTTGTTGTTATTCTCGCGCTTAAAACAGATTGCTTCATGGTTTCAGAAAGAGTCTCTTGTAGTTCTGATGGAAATGCACCGTTGATGATATATGATGTTTTCTCATCTCCAAAAGCGCCCGTCCACTTATGATATGTAATCCCGTTTGATTCTTGCGATAATAAAAATAAATTGCCTTTAAATTCACCAAAAGATGCTTTCTCTTGGTTCAATAATTTCATCCCTTTGCTTGCGAAACCTTCTTTTGTAAATCCACTTGAAATCTTAGAATAATCAACAGGAAGTTCAACAATCATAATAGACGCGCCTGTCTCTTCTGATATAAAACCAGTAAAACGCTCCGCTTTAGAAAAGCCTGCGGGGGGAACGATCTCAATCTTAGTTCCAATAACATGAACCGGTTTTTGACTGTTAGCTAATAATCCTAAAGCGAGTACAGCTACAGCGAAAATAATGCGTATTTTCATATATCCCTCTTTTGTCTGGAATTACTTCTTACTAGTACCCAAAGTACAGTCGGTGGATTTCTTTAGTTTTTCTATTCGCTCCTGGGTTTTTTTGATGCGGGCTTTGGTGTCTGGGTGGGAGCGTAGGAGTTCGATTGAGCTGGCATCGCCGCCTGCTTTTTTAAGAATCTCGAACAATTGCACCATTCCAGTGGTGTCAAAACCAGCGCGGCACATGTTGAGAAGACCGCTTTCATCGGCTTGATCCTCATCTTTGCGAGAGTAGCTGAGAATCATGAGCGTATCAATCCCGCCAGCGATAGTCTGCCAGGTTGAGCCGGCTTTTGTTAGCCCTAAAATGATAGCCAAACCCAACTCACGCTTGGTGGCATCGGCAACCATATTGGCCCAATGCTCTTTATAGACATGCGCCATCTCGTGGCCGACAACCGCCGCCATCTGGTTGTCGTTATCCATCTTATCGGATAAGCCTGTATAAATGAAAATACTTCCCCCAGGAAGGGCGAAAGCATTCACTTCTTTACTTTGAATCAGGTAGAAATTCCACTTCCAGTCTTTTTTCTGTTTGTCAGGTAAATTCTCCAATAGCTTTGTTGAAATCCGCTGTAGCGCATCAGCTTTTGGGCCGGTCGCCAGCTTCTTTTCTCGCAATACATCCTTGGCGGCTTGCTCGCCCATTCTGATCTGGTCGGACTTGCCCGGCTTGAACATATCGGCGTTCGCGGGTATGCCAAATGATGCTAATAGTATTGAGATAGTAAGCCATCTAATGACACTTTTGCCATTAATGCTAAGGCACTTAAGAGACATAGTGAAACCTCCACCTAACGTGTCTATATTTCAATACGAGCAAACTTTTAAAATCGTTAAGAACTAAAATTGTATGATCCGCCGCCAATTTGATAAACGGCATAGCCGTCGGCCATCTTGACAAAGCTCACACCCTCTGATTCCTCTGCCGGTTTGCCGCTTTCTTTTACGCTCGTTTTATCCTTGGAAGGCACATAAACCGTGGCTACTGTATTTGTCGGTATAGTGACTTCGAGAATAAAGTCGCCATCAGGTTCCTTCTTCCAATTACTCACTATCTTACCGAGGATTGAGCCGTATTCGGCTTGGGCATAAGTCAACTCATCACCCGGATAGGGATGAATGATGATAAGCCTGAAGCCAGGGTTATCCATATCATACTGAATACCGCCAATATAGCGGAACATCCACTCGCCCACTGCGCCGAAGGCATAATGGTTGAATGAGTTCATGTCAGGATCCTGAAAACCTACCCCCTCGATATAACCATCCCATCGCTCCCAAATTGAGGTAGCGCCCATCTTTATGACGTAGCCCCATGAGGGATATGTTTCGCTTAAAAGCAGCTTATAAGCCACTTCAGGGTATCCCGCTTCCGTCACTGTCGGCATCAGATAGCAGGTGCCGATAAAGCCGGTCGAAAGATGCCATCCACGTGATTTAACGTCTTCAATCAAAAGAGCGGCAGCCATTTCTCTAAGCTCATCCGGCAGAAGACCCATTTTTAACGCCAAAACAT
>JBAXQP010000213.1 GCA_037131655.1 bacterium
TTTGAACCTGATTCCTTGTAATCCTCTGTATTATTGCCCATGTGTTTCCACTGGTATCCATTCCGGTTGTCGTATAGAATTGATACTTTTTAAGCCTTAAGTAGAGTAAAAAGTGAAAAAGCCCGCCGAAGCATAAGTTAAGACGGGCTTTATAACGGGTAACGGTATTTTTTGATACGCTCCTTGAGGCACACGTGATTGTCAAAGGACGGGTTAAGTGTTATAATGAGTTTCGACCGCATAGTGCTTTAGGTTAAAAGCCGCCGGCTCCTGCGGTCGTTATTCCGGCGGGAATATTATTTGGGGTTAACAAAGGAGTCACTTAAAAACTGACTCAAAGAATGAAGGCAGGTCAGATGAGTTGGGAGAAAAACAATGCGTTTAAGAACCTTTTTATGCTCTGCGATCTTACTGATATGTGTCCGAGTGACTGCTGAAGCGCACCAGCCGCATCTGGTAACGGGCAGTAAAACCGAGGTCAAGAACCCTGAGGTTTCCCAGGCGTTCTACGCCGAACTGCGAGGGAAAGCTCAAAGATATGTGATAGGCACAAAGGACCACTTCAGCCTATATGTCCAGCTCACCATTCCAGACCACAAGGATACGCGGCGCGATTTCAAGGTCACGATATCGCTGGGCAAGAAGATCATTGCCAAGATCGATGGCGACAAGGCCAAATGGAAACGCTTCTACGAGCCGTTTGGTGGAGACTACTACTTGCTCGGGCCGGACTTCGACCAAGCGAACTCTGAACACGGCAAGTACAGTATTGAGGTGTCGAACCGCGGAAACACGGGGAAGTACGTGCTCGTCTTTGGCAAGAAAGAGGAATTTCCACTTGACGAGATAAAACGGACGATGAGTATTATGCCGAAGGTGAAGGAGTTCATGCGCCCTCCATCCAAGCCCGTAAAGACTGAGAAGTCACCGTGTCCCAGCGCTGAGTCCGGTCGTAAAGACGCCGAAGGAAAGACAACCAAGAGGCAGTAAATCATCAAGTATCCACTGGTTTCTAGACGAGTTGTCGTACCCGTTGTCGTATTTAAGCAAAAACAAAGCCCACGCTTGATGTGAACGGAGGCTTTTTGAGTTCAAAATGTGAGAGATTATGATGATATGAATCAATAAGGCCAGGAATTGAAAATTCCTGGCCTTATTTGTTAATTCGAAATGATGCTTATTCATCCTTGATAGGAGCGTCTCGTTTTCTTAAAGGGCGGGTGTTGTTGATTAGTTGGGCGCGGTGGGTGCGGGCTTCCCAGGCGTCTTCTATCCAGTCAGCCAGATGTATCTTGTTTTCAGGATAGGGATGCCATCGTGCATAGCCTTCGTTCCAACGTTCGCCAGCCAAATTGTCTTGCAGTCGCGGCGGGAGGCTGACTCGATTAGCAACTGATGGGAGATTAATCGCTAGCAGGCCACTGCATCCATAAACGACGACTTCGCGCAGGGTTGCAGCGATTTCCCAATCCACATGCTTTCTAGCCCAGGTGTTTTTGCCCAGAAGGACGATTGTGACGCGAGTGTCCAAAAGGTACTTCCCACGCATACCGCGGATAATGACTTCGTCATCTTGGCAGGTGACAAGCTCGCGCTCCATAATGCCTGCTTCACGATGCATGAACAACCTGCGCGGCTTATCGAAGTCGTTGACAAACGAGATAACTTCATCTTTGTCGTCATGGTGATATGAGATGAAGCATTTGTGACGAATAATATCCCCCAAGGCCTGCCTCCTACTTGAATAACGATGCCGGTGGTACTGCTGCGATAAAGCGTTGATTAGACGTAGCCAACCCGCTCAAATGCCCACAATCCGGCAAAGAACGTTAGTTAACTATTAAATTTGTCTTTCTATGGTACCCGATATTGAAGGGTTCCGACTCACTTCATCTAAGCGCAGGTTCCCCCTCTAAATCCACCCAAAACGGGCTGAGCCAGATGCAGTGACCATTGGTTTGACGGGCTTTGATGTAGTACCAGGCGTCTTCTAGGGGGCGGCCGGGGCGGGTGTCTTCGTAGGTGGCAGCAAAGTCGAGAGTGTCTTTCTCAATGGGGAGATCGGCAAGGACCGCGCCGCAGTGGATGATTTGGACGCATTCCCAGGAGGCAGTTCCTCTTAGGCTGATGCGGAATTGGCGGGGGGCGCCGGGGGGTAATCGCTGTTCACTACCGATGGGGTAGCCGTTAAGGGTGGCGTCGGCAACGATGCGCGCGCCGGTGGTGGCGTAGCATCGGCGGTCATGCAATGCTTTGAAGATAGACTTCAAGTCAAGGCTATCAGCTTGGACCCCTGTTACACCGGCAGGTAAGCCGTCATGGCCACGGGTGGGCCAGCCGTTGTGGTTATCGGTCCCAGCCACAAAACCCACTCGATAGCCGCGAGTAAGGGCGGTGGTCACACTGCCGCCAAAGCCTCCGTGTCGCACGTGCCACTTGGGATCGAGCGCTTCAGTCTCATACGATCCCCTGCCCTGGTTCATCTCAATTAAGCGAAGGGCATTATAAACCGGCGGCACGGGGTAATGCATGGCACACCAGAACGGCAGCCCATCCTCACGGTACACGCCATCGCTGATATACGAGTCAGTGTTAGTGTGGTGCGGGATCACTAAAGTCCGCCCCTTTGGACCAAGATCCGCCAACTCGCGCAATGGGTAGCCAAAAGGGTATTTAACCCATGCCGCGTGCAGCTTCTCACCAATCTTCGGCCACAGCTTAAGGAAGGTCTCCCAACTATCCGCATGCAGATTGCAGTGCCCAAATCGTCCGCTCAACTCGGCACCTGGAAGGGTAATAAACCGCCCCACCTCATCAAAGCGCCTGCAAATCTCAGCTTGACGAGCAGGGGTGAACTCCTCGCTTCGATAACAGGCATAGGGATAGGAGATGTGGTCGGCAGGCCCGGCAAAGTCCAAACCAAAGTCGTCCCGTGCGCTCTTTAGGGCGTCCTCCAACTTCCGCTCACCGTCGTTACTGAACTCACAGTGCCAATGGAACTCACCGAAGAACACAGGTGTATCGTCCATCCCGACCGGCAAAGCGTTGCTAAGACCTGTCTGCCCCCGAACATCCTTAATATGAACCTGACCGCTTCCCTGCTCTAAAGACGCCTCAGCCGCCAACTCCCCATCACCAACCGGGTTGCCGCACTGGTCGAACCGCTTAACGATTAACTGCCCATCGAGCTTGCGATAGGCTTCCAAGTGGTCAGGCTCTGAAGGAAGCAGGTGAAACGCAACAGGCTCAGCGATAGGCGTAAACAGTTCACTCTCTATATCCGGCACGACGCCAAGCTCAAACCCCCACGTCGAACCCCCTAATGGCGTCAGCACTCCAGGCTTAAAGAACCAGACACTCCAAACCTGCGGCAGCAACTCCACCGTCACTTCAGCGCCTATTGGCAAATCACATTCTGCCTTAAACACCGCCAA
Organism: bacterium; assembly: GCA_037131655.1. Classification (NCBI taxonomy): domain Bacteria; species bacterium. The sequence goes on from JBAXQP010000213.1 coordinate 3,435, forward strand.
CGAACACACGATAGTCGCCCAACGAAAACGATCCCGATGATCCGCCTCCGTCATCCGCCTTAGGATCGGAAGCTCAACACCCCCAACACTAACCCGGTCTACTTCCACCCGATACAGAGGCGGCAAACAATCCGTACGCACCCGTAACAAGCTCCCCGCCGATACTGCCTGCGTAAGCACAAACCGAAGCGCCGGCAACCCCTGATCAGTAATCCGAAGTGTATGAACGATTGGCTGCATAATTAAGTAACCCCCTGCCCGATTCTACCCAAATGCCATAGCTTAGACTGAATAACCATTAATAATCCACTTTTAGCGTCTGTTGGGTATTCTATAGGTATAGGGAGGATGATCATGCGATTGGGGTGCTGTGCTACAGTTGAGCAACTGGAACTGGTGCAAGAGGCAGGGTTTGACTTCTGCGAAATGCGCGTTGGAACCGTTCTGCCCGATGAGACTGAGAAGACGTTTGAAGCGGTGTCTAAGGCTATTGGTAAGCTCCGCATAGTGCCTGAAGCGTGGAACAACCTGTTGCCTTGGGATATGCGTTTAACTGGGCCAGAGGTTGATATGGAACGCATCGGCCGCTATCTTCGCACGGCTCTCAAACGAATAGCGCATCTTGGAGGGCAAGTGGTCGTGTTTGGCAGCGGAGGCTCACGTAATACACCTAAAGGCTTCCCCATTATAAAAGCTAATGAGCAGGTAAAAGCGTTCCTTGGCTTCATAGGCAAGGAAGCTGAAGCCTGCGGTTTGACGATTGCTATTGAGCCTCTTAACAGGGAGTCGTCTAACATTATTAACACTATCGCAGAAGCAGTGAATGTTGCTAATGAAGTCAACCACCCCAATATAAAAGTGCTAGCCGACCTCTATCACATGCATGAAGTAGGTGAGTCGCCCTATGAAGTCATGACCGCCGGCGAGTTGTTAGCGCACGCCCACATCGCCGACACCAACCGCCTTTACCCCGGAAGCGGCAATTATCCCCACTTGGAATACTTCCAAGCCCTCAAAGCGATGAACTACCAAGGCCGAATGTCCATCGAGTGCGCCTTCACCGACTTCCCCGCCGAATCCCCCAAAGCATTAGAGTTCTTAAGAAAACTCGATGCCGAAGTGAACGGGTAGGATTAGATTAAGTGGATGACTTCGACTTCAACGAGGTCATCACCAACTTCTGTACGGGTTCCCCGTAAGTCCTCGACTTCAATATAATAAAGGGCGGCACTAAGTACCGCCCTTATTA
>JBAXQP010000214.1 GCA_037131655.1 bacterium
GCTAAAAGCATCGCGGTAGCCTGAATAAAGCTATCTTCTTTCAGCCGATTAACGGTTTTTTAAAACGCCGCCGAAACTCTCTTACACCTTGACACGTCTAAGGATACGTGTCATCATAAACTGGTTTAAAATCCAAAAAAAAGCAGTGGAGGTTAAAAATGAAAGTGAGATCCCTACGTTCAAAAGGCGCATTTACTCTCATCGCACTGTTAGTTGTAATCGCCATTATAGTTATCTTAGCGGCGATACTTTTCCCGATTTTTGCAGCGGCCCGTGAAAAGGCTCGATCTACATCTTGTTTAAATAATATGAAGCAGCTTGGAGGCGCCTTCCATCAATACACCATTGATTGGAACGATCGCTATCCACTTGATGGCCAAGCTTTTAGCACTGCAGTTTACGCCGGATGGGTATGCGCTCAACAAGCAGCTGGCGCTGGTTGTTGGCCTGTGCCAGAAACTCCTGGACCTAAACTTGTTGGTGGAGTCGAAGTTAAGATTGCTAACCCTGCCCGTGGCACAATTTACCCCTATACAAAGAACTTAGGTATTTACAAATGCCCGTCCTATGGAAAGCTGGTAAACAACATCTATGGTCTTGGTCGTTATAATGGTGGACTAGCGTGGAGCACATATACTTACAATAACTTATATGTTCCAGGGGTCAATAACGTTCGTATTCCGATTTCGTTAGCTAAAATTACATACTCTGCTGATTCCATCGTTCTTTACGATCAGTCACCTGAAACCATTAACGATGGTGACTATGTAATCACCGGCGACGGACCAGGCGGCCAGCATAACGATGGCGCTAGTGCAATACTTGCAGACGGTCACGCTAAACGATATCGAATCGAAGAGCTTAGACCGGGCGGCGCTTTGTTCTGCTATGGTGTCCCCGATCGCAGACAACTCACTATTCCAGGAGCTGCAACGGTAGCTGCTTGTCAACAGTAAACCTATTCCAATAGTGGTTTTTTCTGCTCAGTTTCCTTTGTTCTGAGTAGAGTTTGTAGCATGATTCGAAGTCTTTATTGGCAACGAGTCAAAGCACTAAGCGAAAGTAATTGGCGCGCATCTGAAAAGATGCGCGCCGTTTTGTTTTTTAAAGCTTTGCTACTTCCTAATCACCGCGCTCGTCTGGGTAGACTTAAAGAGTGAAATTTTCAGAGATTATTGGCCATCAAGAAGCGATTGATCAACTGCGCCGCGCTCATAGCGCAGGGCGGATTTCTCATGCGCTTTTATTAGTTGGCCCCCCTTCAGTCGGCAAATCTTCGCTTGCTAATGCTTTGGCTTCAACGCTTCTTTGCGAAAAAGGTGATCAGCTAGGGGATCCCTGCGGCAAGTGCAGCTCGTGTCAGCGTATGGGGGCAAATGGACATCCTGATTTGACGGAGTTGGCTCCTGAGGGCGCGGGTGAGATCATCAGCATAAAAACCCTGAGAGAGCGCGTTTTCAGCACAGCTATCTACGCTCCTGCAATCGCTCCTAAAAAAGTCTTTCTTCTTAATCGAGCCGACCGTTTAGGCTCGGATGCTTCGCACAGCTTGCTTAAAATCCTCGAAGAGCCCCCGCCTTATGTTAATTTTATATTGACATCCGACTCGACTGAGATGATTTTGGGAACTATTCTTTCGAGATGTCGGATTATGCGAGTGGGGACCGTTTCACAAGTCGAGATCGCAAATGCGCTTCATTCTCGCTTTGGAATTGATCCTGAACGGGCAGCGCTTTTTGCTTCTTATGCGGATGGCGCTCCAGGGAAAGCAATCGCTTTAGCTCAAGACCCTGATCAGGCGGATTCGCTGGATGAGTTAGCGCAATTTTGTGAGGATTTAGGGGGGGCATCTGAAGCTCAAGCGTTGAGAATGGCTGAGCGGTTCAGAGAATTAGCTTCTCGTTCAAAGAAATCAGGCGAGGAAGACCGTTCGTCTCGCCTCGCCTTCGTTGTCGCTTTTGATATGCTTGCAGGATGGCTTCGCGATGCAATCGCTCTTTCAGTATCGAGCGATTGCGATATTCCGCTTCGTTACAGCAATCGCGAACCGGCTTTGCGTAAGCTGGCTGTTCGCATGGGTTCAAGTCATCTTCGATATGCCCTTGAATCGGTCTTCGAAATCCGCTCCGCCATCCTAGGTAATGCCAACGCTCAACTCGCCACAGAGTGGCTCTTTTCGAGCATTCTGTCTAAGTAATGATGAGTTTATTTTGATTCTGACATTTTGTGAATGAGGATCAAAGTTGCGCCGTCTTTAATCGATACTTGTACCAATTTTGAGGTTTTATCTTCTGTCAAGTTCCAGGATGCTTGTTGCTCGCCATTAGCGTTCATCTGGATTAGTTGGGCGTTCTTAGGCATCTTGGATTTATAAAACTCAACGACTTTGTCAAAGGAATCGGTTGTTGATAAGCTAATCATAATCATTTCACCCGTTTTGCCATCACCAGAACCGCTGATTTTAGTTGTCTTCTCAGGATTTTGGGCTGCGCCGGGGTAGAAAGGCACTCCGACTTCTTCTTCGGTGACGGTTGCGTTACCCTTAGCTGTAATAGTGCCTCCTTCAGGTGTTGTCACTGTTGTGGTTGTTTCTCCTCCTCCAGTTGTGGAAGTAACTGTCCCACCACCCGGTGTTTTTACTGTTGTCGCTTTCTTGGCGCAGCCAAACATCAATAAAACGGCTACTGCCATCACAAAAATCCCTAAATGTTTTACTCTCATTTCGTCCTCCGTATTTTATTCTTGAGAAATGGTGTCCCTCTCTTCCGCATGGTTGAGTAAGAACTTATCTATTTACCTATACCTGTTTCTGCATCGATTTATACTAATCCTCCTTAATCTTTCATCATAATGTGACCGTCGAATTGAGGCGTTCAGACATTGCGAATGGGGCTACTCCGTGCTATAATACGCTTAGTAGGGTTTTCAAGTTGGATTCAATCGCATATGTCCGTCCTGAGGCGACCATGCGGAGGACATTTAGTTGACGGATTCGGCGCAAGATCATATCGAGCGTGGTCTCGAATTAAAAAATAGTGGACAGTACGACCAGGCGCTGGAAGAGTTCCAGGCAGCCATGGACGATGATCCTGCGTGCGACGAGATTTATCATCAAATCGGTCTTGTCTATTATTTCACCGGCGAGTTCGAAGAAAATGTTGTTTGGCTTGAGAAAGCGGTCGTAATCAATCCAAGCAACTTGAAGGCGCGAATTGATTTAGCTTTGAGTTATATGTCGATATTTGGCGATAACGACAAGGCTCGAGAGCAATTGGAAGAGGTTTTGCGCCAAGACCCATCCCATGAAGAAGCAAATCGTCATATTGTATTCCTCTAAAAGAGTGTGAAAAACATTCCTAATGGCTCGAAACGTTCTTATGCGCTACTTCTAGCCGTTCTTCTTGCGGTTACGGCTTCTCTTTTGCTCTGGAGTCCCATATTCAAGGGTGAAGTGTTTGCTCCCGCAAAACTTCTTTATCATTTCGAGCCATGGAAGCAGTCCGCAGTTGTTGAGCCAATTCCCTGGAATCCTCTTTTATGGGATGGGATCGCGCAATTTTATGTTTGGCGTGATTTTGTATGGCAGACTGAACGCTCCGGTTATGTACCCCTATGGAACCCACATCAGTTTTGTGGCGCTCCGATGCTCGCCAACAGTCAATCAGCCCCACTTTATCCGCCGCATCTTTTGCTGGCGTATTTTTCAACTCCAATTGCTATTACATTGGCCGTGCTTTTCTATTTATGGTGGGCTGGATTTGGGGCTAGTTTGTTGTGCTGGCGGTTGGGGGGCGGGCTTTGGCCTTCGTTATTGGCGGGGATTGTGTTTCAGTTGAGCACTTTTTTTGTTTCCTGGCTGCAATTGCCATCAATCCCTGCTACCGCTTCCTGGTATCCATGGATTGTGCTGGCGACAATAGGGTTGTTCGAATCTCCAACATGGAAACGAATGGCAGCGTTAGGGGCATGTATTGGGCTTATGCTTTTGGCGGGACATTTGCAGTTTGCCTTCTATGGACTACTGCTTTTTGGACTTTTAAGCGCTTATTTGATGCTGGTATACCGCATGTCCGGCAAGTCCCTTCGTTGCTGTGGGCTTTTGATAATTGGGATTATTCTTGGGTTCTTATTGTCGCTGCCACAAGTACTTCCTGCATTGGAACTCAGCCGTCATAGCCACCGCCAGGTAGTTGCCAGTGAGGACGGATATTTCGCCTACAGCGCTTTAGCTATGCCGCTTGCGAATTTAGTCACCTATTTTGTCCCTGACTTTTTTGGTCACCCCATGGATGGCGATTATTGGGGGTGGACTAATTATGCCGAGAATGCGCTTTTCGTTGGGATAATCCCCTTATTACTTGCTCTCTATGGACTATTTCGTCGCGGAGGTAGCCGAGAAAAGTGGTTCTTCTTGACTTTAATTGGAATTGCTTTACTAATGGCGTTGGGGACGGCCATAAACCGTTTCTTCTATTTTCTTGTTCCTGGATTTAGCAGCACTGGATCACCGGCGCGGGTTTTAGTATTGGCAGCGTTCGCTTTAGCCATCTTGTCAGGATTGGGGCTTGAAAGGATGTTGCGGGACTCATCTGAAAAGTCACTTAAACCACTAATAACGTTGGCGGGCTGTATGGCAGTTCTTCTGAC
>JBAXQP010000215.1 GCA_037131655.1 bacterium
ATAATGCTTTTCCCAGGTTTATTCATCGGGGGTGGACCTTCCGCGAATGAACCGCCAGCAAGTGATATTAAGCAGATCGTGAAACGCTTTAACCAGAAGGAAAAGAATACGGATATGGTTGTGCGTTTGATGCTAAACCGTCCTGCAGCCTATGCGCGGGGTGAAAAGTTGAGCAATCTGCCGCCAACGATGCTTGAAGTGCTTGGATCATCAGCGAGTTCAACTGTGCAGCTTGCGCGCGATGATATCAAGAAAACTTTGCCGATGCAATATATCGTTTCAGGCTCGCAGATGTTTTATATCACTGTTGTTAGGAAAGACTCATCCGATCAACCCCAACCGCCAACAATGCCTTCTTTTCCATCCGCATCCCCGTCGATGATTACTCCGATGCCAACAATGCCATCAATGCCGATAAGCGAAGATGGTGAGCAGGGAAGCGATGAAGAGAGTGTAAAGGTTAATCTTACGAACAGATTTGATATACCTCCATCAAACACTGACACTTTCGAGGGGATTCCTGAGGAAGAGATCAAGATGGATTTCCCGGTACCGCCGGCAGCCTCAGCTACACCGAGCGCTATGCCTGCATTTCCAACTCCTTCTGTAGGCACAAGTCCGGTAGGTAAGCCGGTCACTCGCCAAGTCCAAATATGGCGTCAATCAGGTTATGATGCCTTTTCATGTGGAGAAATAATCGGCACAACGGTAACCAGCAACGGAATGATAAAGCTCGCTCCCGTGCTTAAACCCTTTGCTTCATTGAAAGACCCTATTATATGGTCGATGGTTTCTGATAACGCAGGGCATGTTTATGCCGGAACAGGTCATGATGGGGTGATTTATGTTCTTAAGGATGATAAGTTCGTTAAGTTTGCCAAACTCCCCGATCAGGAAGTTACGGCGTTGTGTGTAGGGTCTGATGGTCAACTCTATGCTGGAGCCTCGCCTAGCGGGGTCGTCTACAAGATAGGTTCGGATGGCTCCTCAAACGTATTTGCTAAAACGGAACAGCGATACGTACTTTCACTCCTATTCGGGCAGAATGGCGTCCTCTACGCAGGATCTGGCGCAAATGCTTGGGTTGTTTCGATATCGCCATCAGGTATGGTTAAGCCGTTGCTGAAATCCAACGATAGTCATATCACCTCTCTGACGCTTGCCACAAATGGCGATTTATATGCCGGTACGAGTGATTTAGGATTGGTTTATCGCATTAAGCCCTCCGGTCAAACCGAAGTTATTTATGACTCCAGTGAAGCTACAATCTCAGGATTAGCTGCTGATGATAAGGGCAATTTGTTTGTAGGCACATCTCCTCGCGGTCTGATGTATCGAATCGGATCGGACGGGGTCGTTCGTAACCTCAAAGACAAACCCACTGGAGCCGTAAGAGCGATGATGTGGGACGGCAAGACGGCGTTTTCACTTACTGCCGGTGCGGTATGGGAAATTGGTTCGGACGATACCGTAGCAGCGTTCTATGAAGAAAGACCGTTGTCCTATCTATCGATGGCTAAAGCTTCTGATGGGACATTCTATATTGGCACGGGCAGCGCTGGCGAGATTATGCGCGCAACTCCTAAGGGAACCAGAGGAACCTATATCAGCCCCGTACATGATGTCAAGCTGACCGCGAAATGGAGCCGTATCGAATGGGTAGGCGATGAGGGAATAACTCTTTCCACAAGGACAGGGAACACTCGCGAGCCGGATTCCACTTGGAGCGCATGGTCAATCCCTTATGCTTCGAGTGGTATGCAAGTGTTAAGTCAACCGGCACGCTTTGTGCAATATAAAGCCGTTTTGAGTGCAGGGGCGACTGGTTCACCGGCTCTTTCGCAAGTGTCGATTTCATTTCTTCCGCAAAATCAGCCGCCTGTTCTTAAACTTGCTTCCCCCTCAGCGGGGGACTCGATATTTGGTAAACAGACCGTTCGATGGGAAGCAACCGATCCTGATGGGGATACATTGGATTACCGCCTCTATTGTTCAGCCGACCAGGGTCAAACATGGCAGTTAATTGAAGGTAGTAAAAAGAACGAGCAAACAGTAACAATAACATCCCCAACGGGGAAAGATGGCACTCCTACCGAAGCTGAAATGCTTAAAAAGCTTACGGATGATATCAATACCCGAACGGATATTCCCGATTCGACCAAGAAGATGCTGCTTGCCCAAGCGCCTGAGATGGTAAAGAAAATGAAAAACGCAGTGCCCGATTCGCCAGTCATTAACCCATCTGCGAATACAAAACTGCGCGCAACCAGCTTGGAGTGGGATACATCAAAAGTCAAGGACGGCCAGTATCAGTTAAAGGTCGTTGCAAGCGATCGCCCAAGCAATGGGAACGGGGCGTTAGACGCTGAGATAGTATCAGCGTTATTTAAAGTCGTTAACGCTACCCCCAGCATCACGGTTGCAAAGGATGCCGTTGCCGTTCAAAGTGATAAGTCCGTCACGGTAATGGGTTTCGCCAGCCAAAGCCTTCTCTCAATTACAGCAGTTCAATTTAGAGTAGATAATGGTGATTGGTTGAGCGCTGAGGCGTTAAACGGGGTATTTGATGAAGGTATGGAGAGATTCACTTTCGCAACTGAGCCTCTCTTCGTCGGTTCGCACACGATTGAAGTTCAAGCGTTCAACTCAGCTGGCAACTCATCAACCACAAAACTTACATCGGTAGTTAAGTAGATGTCTTATAACTCATAAGTGATGTTGCTTGGCGAATAAATGCACGTCTGCGGATAAAGCCATTCAAATAAAATAAGCCAGTCAGGTATTCCTGACTGGCTTATTGGTTTTTAAGAGTAAGACGGCTTAGGTGCCGGAGGTTGCGAATTTACCGATGACATTAAGAAAGTCTAAGTCATCCGTTTTACCATCGCCGTTACCGTCGCCAATGAGCTTAAGCACAGGATCGGTTGATCCGAAGTTGCCGATGACACTAAGGAAGTCCAAGTCATCAATCTTGTTGTCATCATTGGTATCGCCGCACTGCAGCATAAAGGACGGTGTGGTGCCCGCACCGGTTACCGTTTGGCTCAAAGACTTGGCAGCCTTCACTTTGATCGTGTGCTCACCAGGAGCTAAGCTAAGGGTAAAGCTACCGCTCGAACCACTGCCCGTAAGGGTCTTGACCACAGGCGTGCCGCTATCAACGGTTACGGTCACGGTCGGCAGACTTGTGCCATTCCAATCCTCCAGTGTGACTGTGCAGACAAAGTCCACGGTTGTTGGCACACCCGCAACGACATCAATCCCAGTGATTCCTACGCCAGATTCGAGGGTCCTGAGGAGTCCGCCAGAGAGGTCATAGACACCGACGCCGGCGCCAGTAGCGAGTACCAGTTTGTTATTGACATAGTCAATGTCGGTAACACCCTCCCCCGCGCTGCTTCCTGTAATGAAAGCAGCGTTGAGGCAGGTCGTGCCTGTTGGATCAAACATAGCTACTGTCGAACTGTTGATGATCATGTAGATGTTGTCCTGACTGTCTAAGGTGAAACCACGGGCTTCGGTTGCTCCCGTAACCCCCATAGCTGTCGCATCGAGGACTAGGGTGGGCGTAAGGGAGCCATAAGCGGCGTAACTGTTATTGGCTTCAACGAAGCCACCACCAGTAAAGTTCTTATTGATTTTGAACAGCCTTGCATTCCCAGAGTCCTTGCCCAATGTCCAGTATGCGTCCTGGCCAACAATTTGAACATCAGCATAAGCTGCAGTGTTTGAGCCGCCTGCAGGCCAAACAGCAGACTGAGGCGAAAGAACCCGAGCCTCCTCGTGTATCAACAACCTGGAATAAGAATTGTATTTAACACAGCCGTCACTTTTCAAGCGTATTAGTTGGTACTGGTCGACAAAAAATGCCTTAGAGTAACTATTACCAAGCTCATTGGTGGACATTTCCCAGTCGTGGTCAATCCCTAAAACAAGATATCGACTTTCTATGTCGATGAGTTGCTCGCCCACTGGTTGGTTCTCTACAGCGTTATCGTGTACGTTGTAATTAGAGAGTGGAGTTAAACCAGTAGCATAGTTACCAGCTAATAGCCAACCTTGTTGCGGATCGTCATAATTACTGGGCATTGAAAGTCCAGTAATAGGCGCATAAGAACTGGACGTTCTATACGTGTAGGGAACGCCGGCATTCAATACCGCACGTCCTAAAGGGTTGTAAAGGGCGCCTGTGTCGATATCATAGCTGCTTTGGTAGTTCACTCTTTTACCAATTACTACAACGTCTTGTGAACCAGCGTAGTCGATCCCGGCGAAAGCAATACCCGAGAACATCAGAACTGCTAGTGCTGAGAGAAACAAGATTCGATACTTCATCTGTGGAAGCCTCATTATCATTTTTAAATGATAGTTAGTTTTCAAACCTGTTGCACCAAAAGTGTGCAATTTTTATTATACAATACATTTGCTTGTTTATTAAAAAAATTTGATTTTCTTTTGATTATTCTAAGGTTGATGCATATTTATAGTTAATTTGCAGGGGGTAAAGTATTAGCTTTGCGTGACTCTCTGATTATAGAAAACCCATAGATGTCGGTTTAACTCCTGTGATCACTTGCCATCGCTTGCAGGACTCGCGTATGCCATTAATGAAGCTATTGTATCAAAGCTTAGGGG
>JBAXQP010000216.1 GCA_037131655.1 bacterium
TGTTTAGCTCAGATGATTCAAAATTGCTGAGGGCTATGAGTATTTTCAAACCAGCCGTTTCGTTATTCAACGACCGGAGATGTTCTTCAAGTTGCGAGTCATGGAACCAATCAAAGTTCTTCGTTTCTATGTAGACGGCGAAAGATTGCTGCATAATCAGCGCATCAGGAACACTTTTTGGGATGGAAGCGCCATTCGTTGCTTTGTCAGTTTTTGGCTTCTGTTTCTGATTGAACTGAACTCCTACATGATCGCCAAGTTCTGCTCCAACAAGGGTACTCAGGACTTCCGATAGATATTTGGGGTTCTCTTCATAAAGCATTTTTAGCACAAGCAAGCAGTAATTCGTAGTTCGATTCTCTTTTTGCTCGTAACCTGAAAACAAACTGATGTTCTTACTCATTGTTCTGTTCCTTCTATGTCGTGGATTCGTGAAGCATATTGTCTGCAACTTCAATTACCTTATGAAGCCCACTGATGCTCTCTACCAGTTGGGATAGTTCATCCGCACTTCGCAATAGGAGTTTTGTTGTGTGGCAAATCCTAGTTCGCAGGTCGTTTATTCCGTCCTTATCTGTTGAAAGTGCCCAGCCCAATTCTGCCGCCATTATAGTCCCAATACTACACCCATTTATGATGTTAATTAAATCGCTGAAATAGACATGTTCTAGCAGGTCAATTTCCACATCGCCGAAATCCATGTCCTTCTCTATGTTTAATATGCGTTTCCGTCGTGAAACTGATAAAATCGCCAACCAATCTTCGTCACGAGGAAATTCATTTCTTACCAACCTTGCCAACCTTCTCTCGACGCTGGCAATGTGAAGGAATAGGAAGCTGCGTAATGGTTCTTTGTTAAGATCAGCAGCATTTACCAGACCTATTACTTGCTTCTTTGACAGAACAATCTGGAATGGGCATTGGCAAAGCCACATTGGCAAATTTTCTAGCGGGGCATCGGCATCAACAGTGTTTTCTGGTGTGAGATGTTGCATTACGTCTGCTACAAATGATCTTGGAGTGTTGTCAGTTTTAAATATGCCTACAACTTTATCTATATCCCTGACTGGGGCATAATCGAAACCCCTTTCGTTGAGCCGTCCAACAGCAGACTCAATGGTTTCATTAGGCTTAACACAAAAAGCCTCATCAATGGGCGTCATTACATGCCTAACGACAAATGCGGCGGCGATATCCTCATAAGGGGTTGCACTTTTTAACTCCGTTTTAGCATTCATTCCGCAGCCTCCTCGCTACTGACATTAAGCCCCATACGGTACTTAATGTCGTAGTTGATGATGAAATCGAGTTTATTGCAAAATGCATTCTTGTGCGCCAACTTCACTTCATTCCCTCATTTGAAACGGAACTCATTCTCAATAATATTGTTGTATGTATCCGAAAGCTTTATCGAACAGGTCTTGATCCTTCACTTTGTATTTAACGTATATCACCCTGCGCAAGGCTTTTTGAACTTCGCGTTCTCCGGCTTTAGTATTTTGCCAACCTGGGAATCGCACTAATCGAACGATTTCGTCAATATCATTCACAAGGCGCTCAATGACAACGGGAGTATTAACGTCTTTAACCTCAACAAAGAGTTCAGTCAAGGCGGCTTTGGCTTTGGCTTGTTCATCCAATGGACTGACCTGTTGTTCGGCTTTGACAACTTCTTTGGCTATCAACAATAACTCTTTAAGAAAACTTAGGCTGTTTATCAGTCCCTGCTCATGCTTTTGCTTGAGCTGCTCTAACCGTTCACCAAGAGCGATAAATACAGGATTATCCTTGTGTTTTCGAAGGCGCGTAATAATTTTAATTTCGACTTCTTTAGATTTCGTCTTAGGATCATCCGAATCGAGAATGCCTTCCAGCACATCGGCATCCATAATTAACGTTTCCAGATCGTCGCGCACCGTTTCTACTTGAACATTTTCGTGTACAAGTTCAATGGTTTTTGCGCCTAGAACATGCCAAAGTAGTTTCCCATTCCCACTTGGTGGTTTAACCGATTCGTAAACGTAGGTCAGCCATTTATAATCGGTTTCATATAGTCTTAAACAAGGGTCGGGGGAAAGTGCCTCCCATAATCGGGAGAGTACAGAGTACTCCGCTGCGAAAAGGTCTCTTATGTCATTGTCAGGTAAGCAATCTTGTGCTGCAATTAAACCTTCATAGCCGCCAACTGTGCGATCCACCTTTGGAAAGAAGACCAGGCACTTTGCAACTTGACTAGGCAATTCCTTTTTTAGATTATCAAGGTTGGTAATGACTCTTTGGACGGCTTTTTCATCAAAGTTTAGGGCAGTGGCCACATCATCAAATATGCCAAGATAATCGACGATCAATCCGTGGGTTTTGCCCGAATAGATACGATTTGTGCGACAGATAGCCTGCAACAGATTGTGGTCTTTTATCGGCTTGTCTAAATACATCACCTGTAATATTGGCGCATCAAAGCCCGTTAGTAGTTTAGCGGTAACAATCAGAAATGTGAGAGGGTCATTGGGATCGCGGAAGCGGTCAAGAAGCTTTTCTTCCTCGTCTTTTGAGAGTTTCCATTCCGCATATTCATCCGCCTTGCCGCCTTGTGTACTCATGACGATTGCAGATGCTTCAGGTCCAACCAGTTCATCCATAACTTTCTTGTAGAGCACGCAACATTCCCTGTCGAAGGTGACAACCTGCGCTTTAAAACCAGTTGGTTCTATTTTTGCTTGGTAATGGTTCACGATATGCTGACAAATAGCCTTTACACGAGCGGGAGCCTTGATCAGAACTGCCATTTTTGCGGCTCGCTTGGCAAGATCATCGCGGTCCTGTTCAGAGAGTTCATCCGTTATCTGCTTATACGTTTCATCTATAACGGCTTTGTCAATATGGAGTCTTACATCCACGGCTTCAAAATGCAGAGGGAGAGTGGCTTTATCGCGAATGGACTCCTGGAAGGAGTAGCGGCTCATATAGCCTTGCTCATCTTCATCAGCGCCAAATGCCCAAAACGTATTACGGTCACGCTTATTGATGGGGGTACCCGTGAGACCGAAGAGGAACGCGTTTGGTAGCGCATCACGCATCTTACGTCCTAAGTTGCCTTCTTGAGTTCGATGTGCCTCGTCTACCATCACGATGATGTTTGAGCGGTCATTCAGTTTCTCATCTGCCTCAGCGAACTTGTGGATAGTCGTGATAATGATCTTGCGGGTATCGGCAGCCAGCATGCTTTGTAGTTCTTGTCGGGTAACAGCACCAGTCATGTTCGGGATATCGGTTGCGTTAAAGGTGGCTGTGATTTGGGTGTCCAAGTCAATACGGTCCACCACTATCATCACCGTTGGATTCTTTAGTTTAGGATGCATGCGCATCTTTTGAGCAGCAAACACCATCAGTAGCGATTTACCTGATCCCTGGAAATGCCAAATAAGACCCTTCTTGGGATAACCATTCACCACACGAGAGACCATCAGGTTTGCCGCTTCATACTGCTGGTAACGAGCGATGATCTTGATACGCTGATGTTTCTTATCGGTGGCAAATAGGGTGAAGTTTTGAAGTATGTCTAATATTACATGCGGCTGGAGGATCGATAATAGGGAGCGTTTTACATCGGCGAGCGTTCCCTCTGACTTGTTATCAGGTTCATGCCAGGGTCCCCAGAGATCAATTGGCATGCGCACTGAGCCATATCGGAAACATTTTCCTTCTGTGGCGAACGAAAAGACATTCGGAACAAACATCTGAGGTACGACTTGCTCATAAATACTGTGAATATCGCTGGCTCCGTCAACCCATGTAACAGCAGGTCTCACAGGGGTTTTGGCTTCACCAATAACAACAGGAATGCCGTTAATTAACAGCACGATATCAAGCCGTTTGCCGCCTTCCTTTGACGGATAAACCCACTGATTGGTCACCACATAGTCGTTATTACAGAGGTTATTAAAGTCGATTAGGTGTACCTGTGTATGCTCGCCACGTTCACCAAAAGGCATGGTTTTTTCGCCACGTAACCATTCAGCAAATATCTCGTTGGCTCTTACTAGCCCTTCGCCCTGCACAGTCATAGGGATTGCTCTTAAGCGGTAAAGCACTTCGTCAGCGCGGTCAGGTTGCTCTTTGATTTCAGGGTTTAAACGGATTAGGGCATCTCGAACCATCGGCTCTACGAACACATCGGAAAACTGTCTTGAAATCTCCTCTGCTGGGATATACTGCCAGCCCTTGATGCCGCCAGCGTATAACTCTTGTACTTCCGGGATGAGGTTTTCTAACACACTGTTATTAAGCGTGTCGAGAACCATCTTTTCAATAGTGTTTTCTTCGTTAAACATGGCATTCATCACCTAGAAGGCTTTTATTAAGAAACTTGCGCAACGTACTCTCCCTGAGACAAGTGGTTTTCAGTAGTTCGGTTCGATGGTGATAATCTAGTAGTTCATTAACTATTCGTTGTTGGTCGGAAAGGGGGAGGAGGGGTATTCTGATTGTTCGTAGATCATGTCCAGTAATCCCAGCAACAGTCGTGAAGCTTCTTATTGACCGGATGAGTTTAGTCCCTTCGAAACTGTTAAGCCAACAGTATACATATGCCGCTATCGCTTGAGCAGGATCGAA
>JBAXQP010000217.1 GCA_037131655.1 bacterium
CGTTAACGCTTATTTTCGTGCTTTTCAGATAACCGGTGAAAAACGTTACCTCGATAGAGCACGCTACTGGGCGAGGACTGGTTTGCCTTTTATTTACTTATGGTCCGCCTACGACCGGCCGATTATGCGCTATGCAAGTATTCCTGCCTTCGGCGTGAGTTGGCAAAATTCACAGCCGTGGTATGGCAATGCAGTGCAATGGGTCGGTTTGGAATACGCACGCGCTCTGATGCGGCTTGCTCCCTATGACAATAAAACCAATTGGGCCAAAGTCGCCGAAGGTATCACCCTCTGCGGCCTTCAACAAGCAGAATATATTGCCTCCGAATACTCATCCGACGCCGGCATGTACCCTGATGCTTATAGCATCGTAAAAGGCAAGGAAGAATACCATTTGGACCTTAACCCGCGTCTATTGGAACTCAACCTATTAATACTGAATAACGCCGATCCGTTCATCCACTCAGCTCATGTCCGAGATGTGGTTGTCTCAACCGTCGGTAATCTCTCCCCCTTAGAGCTAAAAGGGAGTGAATTAGCCTTCACAGTCGGTTATTATCCCTACACCCAAACCGCTGTGTTAGTTTCAAATACTAACAAGCCCTCAAGAGTTGAGGCTGATTCGAGGCAAATAAACGAGATTACAGATTTAAATACAGTAGAATCCGGCTGGAAATACCTCCCCGATTCTCGCCAATTAATTATTAAACTCAATCACGCTTCAAACCGGACAGGGGTAAAGGTAAGGTTATAGCTAAGATAAAGTACTATCACAGGAGAGAAATATATGAAACCAATCGATTATGGCCTTTCGTTTGTTATCGGGAAAGCAGAATGGAATGAGGTGCGTTTCTGGGTCGAGTCCCGTACGCGCATTATTAATGAAAGCACTGGAAAGCATGAAGATTATCTTCAGTGCGGCTCGTGCAAGAGTGAGGATACCTTTGCGCCCAAAGACCTCTTTATGAAGGACAATTACGACTTCATCCCCATCTTTGGCCCTGAACATGGCGTTATTTTCCGCCGCAAGGCCAATTTGAACCCTAATTATAAAGATTGCATGCTGGTTGACGAGATGTGGGAAGGGCAGAATTACCATCTGGTTGAACCTTTATGCAGCGAAGTAGAAGACGTTTTCGAAGCCACTAAAAGTATGCGCCCCATTATTGCTCAAACGGAAATCTGGAACTCCGATACAAAAATGCGCGCGATTATCGAGTACCCTGTAAAGACTTTAAATACCCGCAAGTCGACAAACATCGCCCAAATCGACACCGGTCCGATTGTATTTCCCGATCTATCTGAACACATCGAACTTAATGTCCAACGGCTTTGGCTGGCGTTCGTGGCTTTTAATGCGCCCGATTTTGCGGATTTTATCATCGAAGCGCCCACACGAATTGAAGGAGCTGACGTTTATCATTACTCCAAGATAGTGAGCCTGGAAGCAACTAACAGGCTGTTTGTTATATAAAATATCCCCTGCCATTATGGAGATAAGTTCGAATACCAAGTCGTTTCAGATACTGGTTGTGTAAAGCGGGCCGGTTCCAAGTCGAACTCCTCTTTGCATTCGAGGGAGCAAAAATAATAAGTGTGTCCTAGCCAAAAGGATGTTGCCGTCGCATCCTCAGGGTCGATTTCAGCGCCGCAAACTGGATCGGTAACCATCGCGATTCACCTCCTATTGATACTATACGACTAAAGGCTAAAACCTATCACATAACACCATATTCCCCCTTTCGTAATTGGTATTAAATACCAATAATTTTGCTGTGGGTTGGATTGGGTGGAATGATTTTGACGGGTTAATATCACGGAGGTCTTTTTAATGCGAAGCAAATACATATTTGGTGGGCTGATAGCTCTTTGCATCATGCTGATGTTGGCAGGATGCGGAGGCGGCGGCAACTCAGTGTCGAGTTCAGGGACAGATATTCAGACTAAAACTGTGGGCGATGGCCTCACGGCTACGATGCGAAGCCCAGCTTTAGTCGATACAATTTTATCAACTGGCCTTGCCAGTTTTACAGCGATTTATGGCGGAGATATCTCGCTGCTTAGCTATGACTCCGGTTCGGTTTTCTTCAATCAGGCGAAGATCGTCTTCACGAGCAATCGCGACGGAAATAATGAAATCTATATGATTAACACAGACGGGTCGAACCTGATCCGTCTGACGAAGACTCTTGCCAGTGACAGCTACCCAAGTATTTCAGCGAATGGCCAAACTATCGTCTTTCTCACCGACCGAGACGGTTCGCCTGAAATTTATAGCATGAATAACACCGGCGGCGCTTTATGGCGTCTGACCAACAACGCCGTAAATGAAGAATATCCATGCGTTTCTTCCGATGGCTCCAAGGTCGTCTATTCGGCGAATGTAGGAGGCAACAAGCACCTTTATGTCATGAGTTGCAATAACAGTAGCGCCTCTGTTCAAGTAACGAACGTTGCTTTTGATGACACGATGCCCGTGTTCTCTCCGGACGGCACGAAAATCGCTTTTGTGAGTAACCGCACAGGTGTGAATAAGATTTGGATATGCGATTATGACGGAGGGCATGTCACTCAGCTTTCAACTGGCGCAACCCCGGATATCTTCCCGACTTGGGCGCCTGACGGCACAGCAGTTCTTTTCGAACGGGATGGCGGATATTCCAACCGAGAGTTCTACCGCCACACGGTGAACGTTCCCGGTACTGATATCCAGATCACCAGTGACGGCATTTCCAAAATGCAGCCCTGGTATTCCCCTGATGGCCAGAAAATCGTCTACTCAGCAATTGCCAATGCTCCCAACTATCAACTCTTTTTAGCCAATGCTAATGGGACCAGCGCAACACAGATCGCCTTTTCGACAGGCAACAACGTTCAACCGCGTATAAGCGGCGGTTCGACATTACGCACCTATATTGGTAATTCCGATCGCTTTGGCCTCTCTCTCGGTGGTGTCATTGTTGCCCAGCTTGGCCGCAGTATCGCCGAAGTGATAGGGGTTGATGCCACTACACGCACCACAATCAGCTTCAATACCTTGTATCTCGGCGATAAAAGCTTGTTGGTAGGCACTGCCGTTTCCGCCGACCTCATTACTTATCTTGCGCTAGATAATGGCGCGCTCCCAGCCCCAAGTATCTTAGTCGGAACAAATGGTGTTTATGCTTCGGTCACTTCGATTGATTTATTCTTTGATAGCAACACAGGAAGACTCACCAGCTATTTAGCAAGCGAACGAACGAAGGGTATCACAAACACGCCTGATAAAGTCGAGGTGGTTGGCAATCAGCTTGTCGTCACCGGCTCGTTCATGGGCGCTTATAATTCAGGAAGTAAAAACAACTTAGCCCCAAATGGCGCAGGCACTGTAGTGCTCGATGCCACAACCGGCAAAGTCCTATCAGTGAAATAAACTCATAATAAAAAGGGGGCTTATCTAAGGCCCCTTTTTTAATTTATTCTTCTGCTCGGACTCTGATGGCTTCTAAAGACTTCTGGAGATTCTGTTTCACAATGTTGAAAATGACTTTTTGGACTAAAGGTCCCAGAAGTGGGACGGTATATTCATAGTCCACAATCGAGTCAATACGAGTGCCGCTATCCTGCTCAATGAAACGCCATTCCCCAGCCATGCTGTCATAATCACCTTTCACCTGCTTGAACCGGTCGGTTTGGGCAGCTTCGTCCCAAATATCTTCCTGTGTCCATTTAATCGTGAGCTTGAATTGCGGGATAAGAGCGGCCCATTCGGCAACAACACGGGAATGGTCATCACTTTGTTCAGTAATTTTCAACGACTTCAGATCGCTCATATACTCCGGATACTTTTCGAAATCACGGGCGACCTCAACAACCTTCTCTTTTGGCGCATTCACAAGTACTGTATTTTCAACACGTGGCATTTACATCCTCCGAATAGCTATCGTATCTGCATAATACCTTGCACACAGGCTTTGCGGCAGCAAGTATAAGTACCTGCTAGACGTCCACAAAATATCGCGCATGCCAACCCTCGAGAAGCTCTTCGATCACCAACCGATGATAAGTAATCGCCTTCACCTGTGAACCGGATTGAGCGACATCCGTTCGGTCAATAAACGTTCCGACAACGATCGCTTTCAAAGAAGTATCATCAAGTTCGTTTATTAGGAAATCGACTGGCAGGAAGCTCTCCGTGTCAAAGATAAAAAGTAGTTCGCTCAGCCAATTGACAAAGAGCGCTTGGAGATCGAATGAAGAAAGCTGGATTTCTCGTGTTTCAATGGGTTTGTAGGTTTCGAGGGGCACCATAAAGGCGATCAGAGCACGCGCAGATTCTTCAAACAACTCCGTCAGCGTCTCCGCCCAAACTTCAACCCCTTTATCGGCGGTATGTTCGATATATTCGTATCGTCCCATGGTCATCCCCACTTCGAGGTGAAATACAGGCAAAAAAATAAGTAGCGGAGGGCCGACTCGAACGGCCGACACTACGGGTATGAACCGTATGCTCTAACCAACTGAGCTACTCCGCCACGTGAAGGCAATACATTGTAGCCTGAATTTACCGAGTTGTCAAGCCAGACTTGCGCGATCCGTGCCTAACCGGT
>JBAXQP010000218.1 GCA_037131655.1 bacterium
GGAAGAGGGTTCTTTGATGCGATAATTCTTAAGCCTTCTAGAGTTAGATTGGGATTGCTTAGTTCAACCGTTTGGCAGGCTTCAACGACTGTGCTTGCTAAGCCGCCTGTGGCGATAACGCGGGTATCATCGCCGAGTTCTTCTTTGAAGCGTTTAACTAATGTATCAATCGCCCCAGCGGTGCCGACGATAATTCCTGAACGAAGACTGCTTTCAGTATCACGTCCGATTGCATTCTCAGGTGGTTCGAGTGCTATTCTTGGCAGACGGGCAGCTTTTGTAAATAGGGCTTCCATTGAGAGAACTACGCCTGGCAAAATAGCTCCCCCAAGATATTCTTTATCCCTGCTAATCGCATCCAAAGTGGTCGCGGTCCCCATATCGAGCACAATAATTGGCGTGCCATAAAGTTCAATGGCTGCAACCGCATTTGCCAGACGGTCGGCTCCTACTGCTGAGGGTGGATTGTATTTTACCGTTAGCCCGAGATCGAGTTTGTCGCTGACGAAAATCGGTTGGCAGTTGAACCATTTGTTAGAAAGACGAGTGAGTGTTTCTTGAAGGGCTGGGACGACATTGGAGATAATCACTCGACTAATGGCTTCAGCGATGCCGGCTCGCTCTAGGAATGAACGTAATGCCGCTCCCGTTTCATCTTCCGTTCGGGCAACATTGGTGTGCATTCGCCAAGTGCCTCGCCAGTTCCCACCATCAAAAACGCCAACCACCATATGGGTATTGCCAACATCAATTGCTAACAGCATCAGATAACTCCGTTACTGAATGAATATGTCCTTCCAACTGCTGTTTGACAGCATCAACGATACCAGCCAAAGCTATTTCCAATAAGTTCATACATTCGGCTTCTACCATTACGCGTAAAAGCGGTTCAGTGCCTGATGGGCGCACGCTGACTCGGCCAGTTTCGATTAAAAGCGCTTCTGCGTTTGCTATCGCCTGCACTATGACCTTGTTTTCATTCCAACCTTTATTACTCTTAACGTGCATGTTCACTAGACGCTGCGGCCAGGGCTTATAACAGTGGGCAAGCTCAGAAAGCGGTTTGCCTGTTTCCTGCATCACCTTAAGCACTTCCAAGAGTGTGATTAGACCATCACCTGTAGTGGAGAGTTTCGAGAAAATGAGATGGCCGGATTGCTCGCCGCCAATTAGAGATTTGTGCTTGGACATCGCTTCAGAAACATATCGGTCACCAACAGGAGTTCTGACAAGTTCAATGCCATTGTCCTTGAGCAATTTCTCCATGCCGAGATTGGTCATTACTGTACCGACTGTAACCGCTGGGTGGAGACGTCCCTGTCGCATTTCATTTAGAGACCAAAGCGCCATGACTCGATCCCCATCAACACGCATGCCATTTTCATCAGATAGGATAGCACGGTCGGCATCGCCATCAAAAGCAACTCCCACAGCAGCCCCTTGTTTGAGGGTCTCATTAAGCATATCATTCGGGTGGGTTGAACCACAATTAAAATTGATGTTGATGCCGTCTGGACAGCAAGCGTTGCAGATAACTTCAGCGCCAAGGTCTTTGAGCACTCGCGGAGCAATATCCGAAGCTGCGCCATTGGCACCATCGACTACAATTTTCATTCCACCCAAAGATTTTGGAAGAAGTGAACAGAGGAAATCATGATACTGACCTAGGGGGTCTTGATGCTGCTCAGTTGTGCCAACACCGGCGCCTTTAGGAAGCTCCAGCGTGCTTAGATGTTCGATGGCAGATTCAATCTTCGTTTCAATTGTATCCGGCAATTTTCGACCGTTATGGCCGAAAAACTTGATGCCATTATCATCAGCGGGATTGTGTGAGGCGGAAATCACAGCGCCGATGTCATAAGGGCCATGAGTAACCAGATAGGCAACCGCAGGCGTGGGGGCAACTCCTACCAACTCTACTCTCGCGCCCATCGCGCATAATCCGGCAGCTAGCGCTGATTCGAGCATCGTACCAGATATTCGAGGATCGCGGCCGATTAGAACTCGCAAAGGTTTCCCAGGAACAGCAAGCACATGCGCTGCCGCCATGCCTAGTTTCAGAGCCAGATCGGCAGTGAGGTTAATGTTTGCGATCCCTCGAACGCCATCCGTGCCGAATAACTTCTTACTCGCCATCTTGCGGCCTTTTTGCTACCATAACCCTGCTTGGGCGGATGACACGACCGCGCATCGTATAACCCTTTTCAGCTTCATTAACTACAGTGTTGTCGGGCAGGTCAGGATTATCAACGCGCATGATCGCATCATGAAAGACAGGATCGAACGGCTGACCGGCAGCTTGTATGGGCTTGATAGCATACTTATCAAATAGAGCGTGCATTTGCTGTACAATCATGCTTACGCCTTCGGACATGGTATCGAAATTTTTTGTCTTGTCTGCGGCGCCAACGGCTCTCTCGAAGTTATCCATAATTGGGAGTAATTGAAGGACAAATTCCTCGATACCTCGCTGTTTGTCTTCCAGTTGCTCCTGCCGAATGCGTTTGCGGAAGTTATCGAATTCAGCGCGCAGTCGCAGGAACGAATCATCCGCCTCATTTAGCCGCAGGATTGCCGCATTAAGCTGATCCTGCAGAAGAATAAATTGTCCTTCTTCGGTAGGTTGGTTCTCGCCCTCAACAGTGGGTATTTCCACGTTAAAAGGGATATTTTTCGTCTCTTCTTTTTGATCTTTATCGTTTCGGTTATGTCGCATTCAATCGCCTCCGCCGTTCCAAGTCGGATTTCCAAATAAATCGTAGATGCACTCGCCTGGGTAGGCGATGCTTACTCGAAATGGTACATTTAACTTTCGACACATTTCGAGTACGCGCTGCCGGATGGTTGTGTTATCATATCGTCGCGAAATATGAAATAGTCCAAGCTGGTGAACTTTTGCTTCCTTGGCAAGAGTTAGTACCTCACCCAGTACCGAATGTCCATGTGCCCGAGCATTGTACTCTTCGCCATCCTCTTCATCTAAAAATGTGCATTCATGCAGAAGATAATCGCAGCCCTTGTATACTGAAGGGTCCATCGGCGCGGTATCACCTGTGTAGGCAAAGATTAGCTTATCCTGCGGCGCTACAAGCGCTTCCTTACCTTTGTCTACTCTGATCTTGTCCAATTCTTGTTGAGAAAACCCTTCGTATTCAGGTCTAAGCTTATCCACACGTCTTATCATCTGATAGCCGATGCTCTTAATTTGTTCAGTCGTATTGTCGTCAATATGCTCATTACGAAATGACCGCAGGATTAATCGTTCATCAGGCAATGCCCATTCTTGCCCATCTTCAAATTCAACAATGTTTGCGGTCCCTGTCGTATACCGGTCAAAACCGGATAGGAACTGAGTATAAGCACGGATTGCTCCGTTCCCTCTAGGATAGAGGACATTCAGTTCGCCCATCCCTCCTCTCAGGTTCAGCAACTGCAGCAACCCGCCGATATGATCACGATGAGAGTGTGTGAGCGCGACCATCTGCACCTTAGCCAGTCTTTGGTCAAGCATAGCTGCCGCACCATCGCCCGCATCAAATAGTATTCGACGCGTCTCGTCGAATACCCACGTTGACACAAGCGGCGTCGAAAACAGAGTAATGTACGGGCGGTTATGCATATCGCCGAGACTAATCTCCTTTTGAGCTTCGACCTTATATTATACCGAGTTTAGGGATTAGCTGGCGGTCAGCAGTTGAGAGGATGATAAGGAGTGCTTGATAGTTGAGTTAGATGATGCAATTTCGAAGTTTATTTCATGTAGTGTAAGCTGATATAGCAGAAAAAATCGCGAATCGTTCAGAAGCTGATATTAAGCAAGCATGCAAGTAACTTATACTACTCGGTGAGCGTATCGAATATATATGAGGTGTGAATAAGATGAACGTTGGACCTATTGAGATGTTGTTAGCGGAGCATAGAAACATCGAGAAAGTTATCGATGCGATGTTAGTTGTTAAAAGCAATCTCGTTTCGGGGGAGGCAGTTGAACCTCAAACCCTACGCGATATGGTTGAGTTCATGCGTCTATATGCGGACAAATGCCACCACGGGAAAGAGGAAGCAATTCTATTTCCATTACTTGTTGAGAAGGGGGTTCCTGCGCAAGGCGGCCCAATTCAGGTGCTTACCCATGAACATGAACTATGTAGGAAAGCTGTGGGTGAGTTTGCCACAGTAGTTGAAGCTTATGCAAAAAGCAGTAATGAATCTACTGAGGAACTTATTTCCAAATTATGCGCATTAACTGCTCTTTATCCAAACCATATTTGGAAGGAAGATAACGTGTTATTCCCGATGAGTGAAGAAATATTCGATGTTACAGAGAAAGGCGAGCTTTTAAAGAGCTTCGAAAAAGTGGATCAAGAACAAGGCGAGGCGACTCATAAACGTCTTGTAGCAATTGCGGAAGATCTCTCACATCTCACAAATACTTAAACGGCACCATGTTTTGTAAGCCTAATATTTCTCACTCAGGTCTTTCAGTTTAGCCCGGTAATTACGTATCGAGCTAAACTGCTTTAAGATTATCTAGAATAGTTAAAATAAATG
>JBAXQP010000219.1 GCA_037131655.1 bacterium
CTCTTACCGTCAGAAGTAATAGTGGCATAAGCCGTCATTTGACCATCCATGCCAACTTTGCATATCTGTCGGCCTTGAATATAAAAAACCGTACCACTATCGGGGTGAAGACAAATACTAGCCTTTCCCAATCCTTGATAGGGATTGCCAATGAAGTAGACGTAGTACTTCAGAAAGCCTTCCGAATTCTGTGTAAGCTGCTTTTCCTCGCCGGTGGCTAAGCCTGTCACGAATATATGCTATCAAACGGGGTTTTTTCTTAAACCGATCGAAATTGGTTGAACTAACTTTGCGTTGCTGCTGAGGTGGGGTATCATTAAGGGTCGAGTTGTTCTCGATTCTCGGATAGGTAGAATGAAGTAGCAGGCGGCAAAACGAAACGATGTTTGGTGTGGGCGGAACGGAGCTGATGGTAGTCCTATTTATCGCGCTTCTGTTGTTTGGCCCTCAGAAGCTGCCTGAGATCGCTCGCCAACTTGGCAAGGTTATGGGTGAAGCTCGGCGAATAATGGACGATACGGTGCGGACAATCCAGGATGAACCTAAGCTGTATCCGTCCCCTAATGAACCGACCAAGCCTTATATGCCTGAAAATAGTTTAGGTACAACCCAGGAAACCGAGAAAGAGAAAAAAGAGGGAGACAACAGATGACAATTTTCTATAATATCTTACTGAGCCTTGATCTGATCATCGCGGTCCTTTTCGTGATCGTTGTTATGATACAATCATCAAAATCAGAAGGCTTCACGATGGGAGCTAGCGCGGCTAGCGCCACACCACGAGCTAAACCGGGTTTTGAAGATCAAATGTCACGTGTCACGTTGTATATGGGTGCGACGTTTATGACTCTGACTGCCCTTTTGGCAATCATTCAGTCACGCATGTAGAAGAGGGGCGAACCTTAGTTTAACCCTTAAGCAGCGCGCTGTTGTTGGTCCGATTGTTCCGCAGAAAGCCATTCCAATATCCGTGCGCGTCTTGCTTCAGCGATATATTCAGGCTCAAATCGAGCGGTAGCAATCAAAAGACCATAAACGCTGGCTGCGGTTAGCAGATACATAATTGCTACCAGCATATATTTTCTCCGGATTGTAGTAAGTTAAATATCGGCATGTTGCGTCATCACTTGTACCCGCATGAAAACCGGTTTGCGTTTGCGGTTTATACAGGGAATAAAGAAGGCGCATGGAGGTCAGGTTATGAAAGGCCAATGGCTAGGTTGGGTTATCTTTGCCGCTATCGTCACTTTTATTATCGGATATGCCGTCTATGGCAATGCCAAAACCAATAAGTTGATTAAAACGGCTGCCTTAGGTTCAGGGGTTGCACAAGAAAAAGCCATTATTGCGCTTAATATACGTGAGGATGCCTACGACTTACTTCAAGGGCAATCTATTAAAGCGCGTGTAAGCCTGGCCTCAGCGCTCGAACATCTTGACGATAAAGCTGCTATCGAACTGGCTATCAAAATGTCGAAAGACCCTGATAAAGAAGTCCGCATTAGTTTGGTGCAGACTTTAACCGTAGTTGGCCCTAAAGATATTAAAGCTCTAGCCGATGGGCTTGGCAAAGGTGACCCGAACATCACTTCAACTATTAGCTTGGCAGTGACAAATATTGGCGAGCCGGCCATTCCTTTTATACTGGATACTTTCCAAGCAAAAAAGGGAATCGGCCCCTCAGCAGACTTATTGGTCAGCCTCTGCGCCTCCAAATCCTCCTATCGTGATATTATCGTTCCCAAAATGCTGCCTTGGGTATCCGATGCTGATGTAGACCTTAAAAAAGGCGCCATCGAAACTCTCGGAAAAATCGCCGATAAGCGTGCTGCCAAAGAGGTGGCTGCTCACCTTAACGACGGACCTGAACTGCGACGTATTGTGATTGCCGCTTTAGGTTCTATCGCAGACCTTTCGAGTGAGAAGATTTTGGATGAGGCCGTCAAAAATCCGATGGAAGATCGTGATGCCCGAATTCAAGCAGCACTTGGTTTGGGACGAATTGCATCCCCAACTGCAGTTCAAACGCTGAAAAATTGCCTCAAAGATGTCAACCTGCCGCTTAGAAGCGCCGCTGTAGTCGGTCTTCAAACTGCAGCCGAAAAAGCAGTCCCGGCCATTTCCGAAGCGCTCAAAGACCCTAACCCGGCAATTCGTGTTGAGGCGGCTTCCGTTTTGGCAACAGCAACAAAAGACCCCAAAGCGCTCGCTTTGTTAGCGAATTGTCTAAAAGATCCCATCGCTTCAGTTCGTGTCGCAGCCGTAACTGCCCTTGGAGCTTCCGCCTCAGCTTCCGATAAGCCGACCATCACGCCCCAGCAGATCGCTCTCTTAGTAAGCGCGCTTAAGGATAAAGATGGCGCAGTAGCCGCCGAAGCATCAACTCAGCTTGGCAAAGCCGGACCGGCTGCTATCAATTCGTTGGCAGGGTGCTTAGATAGCGGAATGGATACGTGCTCCTATTTAGCAGCACAAGCATTAGGGAACATTGGCGCTCCTGCATTACCGGCGCTTAAGGGGAAGCTAAATAATCGTTGGGCAGTTCTTGCACTTGGGCAAATTCACGATCCATCTATTAAAGAGCTTCTCATAAAAGCGAAAACCTCATCAAATCCAGATGTGCGGTATGTGGCTTCTCAAGCGTTGGCGACTAATTTCGGAATAACGCGTTAGCGGTTAATGCCTCTTTACGAGCGATGCGATCTCCATCGCTCGCTAAAAACATAATTAAGCCCAACAACGCTAATCCCGCCAAAAAGCCGTAAAGGCTTCCCCACCCGTAACGCTGGCAAACAAAGCCCCCAATCAATGGAACAATCGCTTGAGCAAAGCCTTGCGCGCTGGCTAAAGTGCCCTGTGCGCTGGCTCGTAAGTTTTCAGGAGCTAAACTCGCTGCATATACCGGTGAACAAGCAGTCACGATGTTGAACGTAAACCCATGAAACGCCTGAAGCGCATAGACCGCGATTGGAAACGGGAACATCGCATAACCCAATAACCGCAAAGGCAAAATAGCGTATCCAATCATCAAAGTCTTCCGCGCCCCTACTCGATCCATTACAGCGCCCCAATAACGCATCAACACCAACTCACAAGAGGCGCTGATAAGATATGCCAAAGCCACTAATTGTTGGACGTGCGGAGGGGTATACTGGCGCGACTTGAGCATTTCGGCCAAGTTCAAGCTCAGGAAGGTGGTTCCGGTATTAAGCGCCCCAAAAAACAGACAGTAAGCTATTAAATAGAAAGCAAAAGGTTTGTAAGCAAGAAGCTTCTTCGCTTCAGCAAGGCTTGGGCGCTTAACATCCGCAAAGTGATGACGTGGAGCAATAAAACCCGACATCGCGCATAAAGCATAGGCAGTTGGAGCGGCGACAAACATCCAGACGGGGTAACCGCTCAACCCATTACCTCTTAAGATAGTAGCGGTAAGGAGGGCAAGGATATATCCGGCAGTTCCCCATGCACGAAGCGCCCCAAAAGTTGCGCCGCCCTTTAGTGGGTCCGAGTTCTCGACGATGAGGGTCGCAACTGCCATTTGTGAGATAGTAAACCCTACCCACGCCAGAGCATACATCGCCCCCATCGACCAAGCCGAAGCTGTATAGGGAAGCGCTGCTATCCCAATCGCCGCGATAAGCCCGCCGAAAATAACAAAAGGTTTGCGAAGTCGAAGCCGGTCAGAAAGCCATCCCGCAAGAGGTGAAGCCAATGCTCCCGCTAGAGAAGCCACGGCCATCAGCAATCCGATAGTATAACGATCGAACCCCCGGCTTCGCCAAAATAGCAGCAAAAACGGATGTTGGAACCCCAATCCCCCAAAAAACAGAAAGAAAAACGCCCCAAGCGCAAACATTAATCCTCAATCCCCTCGCGGGCAAGTATACCCACCTCTTCCGCCACCAAGCCAACCTTACGCTCCCATAGATTCATGAGGATGTATTCTGAGCACTTAGATTTCTTCAAAATATCTAAAATTACTAGAATGGTAAAATTCAATTCACATTTGGAATCCCCAATATGTGGAAGTCCTATACCATATGCGAACTTATCTTCTTGGTCCTTTTCGCCTGGGTCTATGCCAATTTGGCATGCGGGCGGGAGCAGACTTAACGACTTTTGGAGGCGCATTGGTCGTGTTGGCTCTTCTTAACACACCATCATCCACCCAAACATTGCCGCAATTAGGACATTTACGTTTTGTTCTATTAAGGAGTTTAGTAAAAAAAGGAATACTTGGAAAAGCTATAAGAAAAATTGAAAGAAAGCATCCTAGGTTTGCTAATATCGATTTGGGGCGCGTAATAGGCGTGACAGTTCCGCACTTAGGGCAACATCTGAGCGTTTCTTGTTCGCCTACGATACTGATACCAAGTATATTACAAGCCCGCTCGTAATCTTCATCCGGTACAAAAAGACTGATATTCTCAAGTCCCAACTTGAAATGGAAATAGTCCTTAGAGTCGCCTTTCTTGACAACATTAATCCCCTCAGCCTCAAGATATCCCTTCGCCAATTCCGCTTCGTAATCGTAGTTATAATTAGCAAC
>JBAXQP010000220.1 GCA_037131655.1 bacterium
GCATAACAAGCTTTTCAATTTCGGACTTCATTGTAATCTTGCAATACGTCAACAACGGCTTCCCTTATTCGTTCGGCCTTTTTTGGATACATACGAGCTAAGAGGGCGCCGATTCTGGGAGCATCAGTCAGATATGAAATTTTCAACAATAAAAATGCAAAAAACTCTTTTTTGAGACCTAATCGCACAAGCATATATGCAACGTCAAATATATGTTCGTTTCGTGATAGCCTCGAATCGCTATATATTGAAATTGCTGATTTCAGATCATTCTGATGATCACTAGATCTACTGGCACTCAGTAAGTAAAACGCAACATCTGCATAAGCTCCTGAACGTTCACCGTCTAAAGGGATCTGCTGAAGTATAGTCTTGGCATCATCCAGTTTTCCCAACCTAGTTAGTTCAATCGCGAAAGTGGAATATGCATCTGTAGATTCGTGGATAGATTGTGGACCCATCTCTGGTCCATCCATCGCTTCAGTCACCTCATCAATCCCTCTAGGAAACGGCACTTTGGCCAATAATCTATGTGCTTCACCAATTCGTCCTAATCTAACAAGTGTCTGTAAAACGATACCCAACTGCCATAATTCAAAACAGTAATAATTTTCCTCGACTTCGTGAATCGCCTTAGAACAGATTTCGCTGAGAAGAGATTGATCACCTAAAATCTTCAGAACCAACATTAAGATGGAGTAGCAGAAAAGTTTATCGTTACTTTCACTGTGAGATAGTTCATTAGATGGTTCATTAATTAAATCGACAGTTGTCCTTATATCAAAACAGGCATCTTCCTTGAGATTAGAATTTGCTTCGAATAACGCAAGTATCGCATGGCATTGTGCTCGATAATGTGGCCCTTTCAATCCGTGTGCAAGACCTCTTGCCTCATCAAAAGACTTGCCCGCTTCGCTAAAGAAAGCATTCTGAGTCTGAAAGAACGCTACCCATGCAAGGGCTATGACTTTTTGCAATATGTTTGTATTGCGCTCACTTCCTGTAACAACACCTGTCTTCATGTCATGAAGAAACAAAGTTCCAGCATATGCAGTAGGTTCGATTTCGTCGCATTTATTCGCCAATTGCTTTGCTTGTGCCAGTTCATGCTTACGGAACGGCAACTTTTCTTGTCCTGAAAACACTATATCGTACAATAAAAAATCGATACCCTCGTATATTGGTATAGACCAAATGGCTTCTAAGAAGCCTAAAAGATTTCTGCGGGCCAGATTATCCAGGGCAGTTTCCCGTAAGGACCATCCGGCTTCTAATTCACGCAACCTATCCTTTAGGGTATTCCGAACAGGAGCATCATTTGAGGTGAGCGAATCGTAATCGCAAGTTACACTAACGAATCAACCCGTCGTTCTTTTTTCATCTCGTAAAAAATCCATCAATAAGCTACCGATAATATCTTGAGCTTCAGAAACAAATCCCAATTCAGTTTGCTTTGAGATCAATTCCAGAATCTTATCTGGATTATTGAACGGCAAAGCCTCTTTATAAGCTTTATCCAACACTCGTGAAGCAGCCGAAAGTCCAACCAAGGCGGCTTCTAGTTCAGCGATTGCTAAATAAGCCTCGAACTTATCAGTCGGATCTTTAAGTTTCCTTGCAGCGGAATTCGCAAGCTTCAAAGTTTTCTTCGCTTCAGAAATGCTTTCAGCAGCATGCAGGTGAGTTGCGACTTCGACTAGTGTGGTGACGATAGTATTGGCTTTATCTTTCCTCCAAGCTTTGATATCCCAACTACTGGCGATCTTTTTTTCTTTATCAATCGAGATCATTCTGGTGACAGCTGCAGTAGCCTTTGTGTTACTCCCTAAACAAGCCCAAACTGCCGCAACTGTGGACAGCAAACGGAGCTGAGTATAGGGTGACCCAGATTTTATTGCTAAATTTTCAGCTTCCGTGATGGTTGCCTCCGCTTCTTCAACTCTCCCTATCTGATGAAGCTTGAACCCCATAAACACAAGTGTGATGGAAACAAGTTCAGGAATGCTATTGTCGTGGGAATCCGAATTCCAAAGGCCCATCATAATATCTAGCATCCTGTGGGCCTCTCCAAACATCAAATTATTAATATAAGCTCTCGCGATCTTATCATATGCGAAGGCACTCTTAATTCTCGCTATTTCTATCGCCTCATCGAACTGATTTAATCGAACAAAACATTCGAAAATATGATCAGTCGCGTAGCCTTTGCGACAATCATATTCCTCATCCACCCAATGACTTACATCCCCCCATTCCCCTTCGTCACCTGTACTTGCCAATTCGTCAGCTGATCTCAGCATGCTCAAGGCTCCTTTTTTGTCAGCATCATACAGAGCACAAGCAATCTCAGCGTATGCTTCCGCTCGCCAGAAATCGTCATTGATTTCACGAGCGATCTCTTGGGCCTGATCAAACACACTTTCGTCAGGTATGTTTGGGTTGCTTTGTTTTAGGTAAGCAATCACAACTTTATAGAGTTGTTCAGAGCGTTCCCCAAGATGGGGAATTTCACAAGCTATTCGATAAGCAGCGTTAGTATTTCCTATATGAATATAATAGTCGCAAAAGTCACCATGATAATCGCAGATGACCGCTTTGGCTATAACCTCATAGTATCGCTCACTCACCTCGATAAGGCGCAAAAGAATGAATCTAGCAATATCACAAAACAAACCTTCTAGGAGAACTAAATCGTTCTCGGCCAACTTTTCCATCGATAGCCTTGCATTATCTAAATCACCGCTGTTTATTAGCTTCCATGCGATTAGCAAATACCAAAGAACGCGATACTCATATTGGTGCATATCCGCCAATCTCCAAGCAAGTTGAGGGGTCGCCCCTCGTTTAAGCGCCTCCAGTGGAGATTCACTGGAGGTTATCTCATTAAACATCCTGATGTGTCTAACAACAAGTTCTGCTGCTCGTACAGGCTTGATGGATGCTGGCTTAGTGGTCTCTTCTAAGCATAACCGAATGGTGCGTAATGGTAACTCCGGGCTGTAGACACGCTGAGATTCTAAGAAATTTTGGTCCTTTGATAAAGAAAAGAGGGCTTTGGTTTTCCCTTGTTCCTTTAGATGAATCGCAAACCAGCGTAGCGCATAGGGATTGTTGTTCTTCTTCCAAGCCCTGCACCATTTCAAAAGCGTTGCCATTGCCTCATTTCTTGTCGTCCCAACACTTTCGGAGTTTTGCAAATGCTCGCGGAAGGCATCATGGTAGAGCATCCAACCAGGATTATCTTCAGGTGTAGATGCACGCCTTAACATGATGTGTTCATGGCTTTCCAACAGATCATTAATCTTAGAGGGCAAAATCTTTTTAGCTTGAGGTTGCATTATTGTAAGGAGCGAAACTATCGTTTCTCGGTCTAATTGCTCATGTACCAGGCTAAGGATGCACATTATCGCAGTTAATATACGTGAGATGTCTGAAACATTTTCAGAACTAAGTAAGCGTTCGAAATAGGCTTCCAGACTTGGTGGAAGATCGTTTGGTCGGTCTAACCGAAGCCTTCCCTCTTTGAGATCTTGGATAGCTAATTTGATGTAAAGTGGTATTCCTTCAGAACGTTCACTAAGGACCTTAATAAAGTTGTTGGCGATGCTTATGTCAAGTAGCTGAAGCTCATGCCTGAGCGCCTCCTCCCCTTCGGTTTCGATGAGATCACGTATCTCACTGGGCCTTAAGCGGGACAACTCACCGCTACTCCAAAGCTTATTTACTTTAGAGGATTCATAAAGAGCTTTGGTTTTCTCATCCAACCGTCCTGTACATATCCACAAGACACCTGGGAATTGAGTAGACAGCGGAAGCTTAACAAAATCAGGATGTAAGTCAGCAACTTCATCCAAGCCATCAAGTATGTAGACGATACTCGGATTATCCGACCTAGCTTGTCGCCGCCTATCCAACTCGTCCATAAGAAGATGAAAGTTATTCTCGCTCGAAAAGCGGTGCTCAGAAGCAACTGTTAGATCAAGTTCTCTCTGCAAAAATGAGCCGGCAGTTTGATAAAAATCACTTGGATTACAGTGAGCGTCGCCTGCACGGAAGAAGTATGGCAAAACTCGGATGCTACTATCGCCGCGTAATAGCCAAGCAACTTTCGCCATCAACGCTGACTTACCTACTCCAGGTTTACCACCTATCCAGAGAATCCCTCCTTGTTCTGCATGCTCCTTAATCCATTGCTTAATATCCTCAACCTGTTCATCTCTTCCTATCACGCCTTTACTAAGTTCAACTATATGGTCTTTGAAATCAACAGCTTCCTTCTCCCGCTCTTTTGCTTCTTTCCAATCCTTCAGCCTAAAGACTTCCTTGAACCGGTCTGTGAATTCCGCCATTTGTTGAGCTTTGGGCTGGAACCCAGATACAGTTGAAAACTCGAGCGGGTTCCCATGATGATAAACCAATGTGTCTATGCAACTGAGGTCCTCCAAAGTCTGACTATTCTGGTTCCATGTACAACCGATCATAGGGAAGAGGTCTAGCGTTTCAACACAATCTGGCTCATGATCATGAGCCAGATTGTGTTGAAACGCT
>JBAXQP010000221.1 GCA_037131655.1 bacterium
GTGATAGGCTGCGTCCGGATGTTTTTCATTTAATGCACTCAATTGATTGTCCTCCTTGGGATTAGGGGTTAGTACAGCTTTAATTAAAGCTATGCGTGGATAGCTTAGTCTTCGTTTCTTGTTCATTTCATCGTATGGGCCGCGCATAACAACATTTCGCCGAACGGCCAGTGCAAGTAGTAAACTCGGTAAGGTCACTCCCGTAAGCGCTGTTCGCAATAAGCTGACCGGAACATGCTTTGGGATATCCTTAGCTTCACGGTAGAGGCTAACTGCCAATTGGAATATACCGGGTGGTGTTATATCCTGCCCATCCATTCCCTGAATACCTAGCTTTAAGTACCAAAGAGCCAGTGCCCTTTTTGCGTTGGGTAGTGTGGTTTCATGGTAATCGCGAACCACAGCTCGTGACATATTGGCGCTGAGCGCGAGCACGTAGAAGTCGTCATCACTGACAGCCTGCATCGCCTCCGGTTTCCTCCAAGCAGCGCCGCCCTCAAGTCCCGCTTGACGTGACAGTGACTCTGACACTGCAGCGATCAGGTTTTTGGCCTGTTCAGCGCTTGGTTGCTTCACTAGGTCAAAGAAGGAGAATTCGGTAGGTTTTTTAGTCCATGCTAGAAATACCGTTTCCCCTACCCTTAGGTGATGAGAAGAGTCACTAAGCAGGCGATTGAGCGCATTGCCAATCGCTTCTGCAGGTACTTGTCCGATGGGTGAGTTCAAGGCTGCTTTAAGTCCAAAGGATTCACCGGATGGATTGTTGACGCTAACCCGCGCGGTTCCACTCGGTTGGCCTCCGGGTATACCTTTAATTGGAATAGGCATGCGGTCAACAATAACGGTTTCAATTCCAGTTATCGAGCAGAGTCCACGCTCTCCTTCGGCAGGTGCTGACCAAAAGGCACGCACTGAAGGTAAGTCAGCAGGGTTGATCCCGTTGACTTCTAAAAAAAAGTCATCCATACTTGGGTCGATCTCATGCGATTTAGTTAGCTTTTCAGGGCCTCCGTTCACAAGCCAATTGGCTAGAACTTGAACCGTAGGTTCTTTCGTTTTCTCTGCGCACTCCTTAACCAACGCCACGTACTCGTGGTGTGACTGAGCCACTCGCTTCGGATTGTCCTTATCTCCTTCCAGCCCTAGCACGTATTGTGCGTTGTCATGGATGAGGCGAGGCCTTACGCCTGACGAACGCCGCGGTTGTTCACGAGGAACGACATAAGTCTTGCCCTCGCGTGTTCCCCTTTTTTCACCGGTTAGAGCTATGACTTCGATCAGCTTGCCATCTTTGTCGAGACTAATTCGCTTCGTGAGGAAAGCTGGCTGATAACCGGACGGCAAACTATCCCCTTCGCGTTCCCAATACTCAATAAGGCGCTTGAGTATCATCGCTCCACCCCCAGCGGTTTATTAGGTACTTTTAGAACACCGCTTTCTACGATGGCATGAAAGAAGAGAGGACTGTGCGGAGGTTTTATATTGCCCTTTGCGTCAGTCTTGTAGTCCAAGTCCCAGAGCATCAGCCCGAGGTCTTCGTTCCAGTCGATCGTAGTATCGCGATTAGGCATTGGACCAAATTCCGCAGCAAATTCCCTGCAGCCGAGCGCTGGACGGTGGAAGCACTGGCCGCGCTCAACGCGACGCCTAAATTGATCACGATACTTGGCGGGGTCATCTTTTACGTCCGGCTTAACTTCCACATCGGCATAGATCGCGTAATCAACATCCCGTAAACACACAGCATGCCGTTGTGTTCGGTCCTCTTCAATCAGAAGAGGCGAACCTCCAATAGACATCTTGCTGTTAAGTTCATTTCGCACCAGCGAGAAGGTGCGCACTTCCGACAACACGTGAATTTCATGGACTCGCCATACAAACTGCGGATGCCAGAAGATGGCCTCCAATATCCCACGCGCAGCCGAAGGCGTCATTATTGGGTAAGTCACACGCTCTACCTTGGCTTCTGGCCGCGTAAAGCACGCGAACTCACCCTTCACTCGCACGGAAAGCCAGTTACTCATTTTCACCTTCCTATATAATCAGGTCGGAGGGGTCAGCGATCTGTGAACCGCTAATCCCAAGGTTCTTGTCATAGAGCCCTATCCAAAGATAGAACCCGGTTGGTTCGTCCAATCGCGCATCACCGGATTGAACCGCTTTGCGCAATTGATGTTCAAAGAGGTTGACTTGATAAGGGGAGAGCTTTCTCGCGGCATATCTCGGCGAGATGTTCCCATGATGCACAGCCGCGAGAACTTGCTCGATCTTCTTCGGTGCGTAGCTAAGCACGATCGCGGCGGTGGTGTTCTTGTCAATAAGTCGGTATAGTTCAGCTGTCTTTGGATAATTTAAACGTTCACGGGACTGTTGAATGTTCTTAGCGTCGGTTGCTGTGCTTCTATAGAGATCGTGGAAGTAGGCAGACTGAACGTCCGGCATGTCCAACCGCTTAATATCGCGATCTATGCGCGAACGGGTCAGGTCAATTGCAGTGCGGTACGCGCCTTTTGGGCTACCGCCTCCCGTTAATTCAAATATATGACATATGCCGGGTTCGCTTTGATTGCCCTCACGGTTGCATCTGCCGGCGACTTGGACAATGCTTGACAACGGTCCCATAGCACGGAAAACAACAGGAAAGTCCAGATCAACGCCCGCCTCAACTACCTGAGTCGATACCAAACGACAGGGCTTACCTTCACTCATCCTTGCTTTCACTGCCTCTAGCACCTTCCGTCGGTGTGCTCCGCATAGGCTTGTACTTAAATACAAGGCATCGGAATCTTCTAAAGCATCATAGACAAGTGCCGCATCCTTCTTCGTATTGAACACTGCAAGGGCTTGCGTATGCTCAAGCAGGGCTGTTGCCACCTGCTCCGGGGTCAACGTGCCATCGAAGGAATACTGCACACGTCGTAACTGATCGAAAAGCTTTTTAGGTTCCGCTATAATCTCAACTGCCTCACTGATTAGCGGTGCTCCCACATCACTCCAATCCGGCTGGGTGGCTGTTGAAAAGAGTACCGTTACTCCATAACACTCGATAAGCTGTCTCAGAACATCAAGGGTGGTTTCTAATAGGTGGGGAGGCAGCATCTGGACTTCATCGAGTACAAGCACGCTGCGAGCAATGTTGTGGAGCTTGCGGCAGTGAGAAGGGCGCTTGGACAGCAGGCTTTCAAAAAGTTGCACCGTTGTTGTCACGATCAAAGGGCAATCCCAATTCTCAGCTGACAACTGCCGCGTGCAATCGTCATCTTCTTCAAAGTCTAATGCTGAATGGTGTTCAAGAATATTTTCGCTTCCGAATACGGTTGTATATTGGTCTGCTGTTTGCTCGATGATGCTCGTGAAGGGGATTGCCACGATCACTCGGTCAAGATTGTGCACCTGAGCGTGTTCCAAGGCGAAAGTTAACCCTGAGAGTGTCTTGCCGCCGCCTGTTGGCACGGTCAAGCGGAAAGCACCTTGTGGTTTGCCTGCTGCTCCTCGGCACGCTTCAAGAACCCCCCTCCGTACTTCATTCACAGTGGAAAGTTTCGCGGATTCTGTTTTCTGGTCAACATATTCGCGCAATTGCCCCGCGTAGTCTTTAACCGGTGGATATTTGCCGCGTGTGACATTTCCGCGCATGTGATGCTCGGTATCCAGATAATCAGCGTCTACCAAAGCGCTGAAAGACATGCGGATTAGCATCTCGGCGTCCAGAGGATTATTGGCCGATGTTGGTAAAGTTGGTCTCTTTGGATGGATGCCAATAGCAGCAGCGAAGTCTTGTGCAGCTTTCACGGTTTGTGAGTCGGCACTCGCTGCACGCACGCTGAATTCATCAATGGCTATTAAACCTGTATGATGGCCAATTACTGCCAGTGCAAGCGGACCCAACTCTTTTGCCATAACGCATGAGCCACCGATGGCATGTGGGCATCTTTCCGCCTGTCGGTTTTCCGAAGCGGCTTTTAAATAGTTTTGAAATCGTTGGTCAGCCTTTCCGAGGTCATGTGCTAAACCAAGAAGGCGGCCTACTTCTGAGGCATCAAACTTAGCGGCAAATTCAGCAGCCATCTCGCTAACAGCGCGGCAATGCTGTTCCAGATCATGCCAGCTTCCCGAGTTTCCAGGGGTGTGCGCGTATAGGTTTTTATTCAACTTCTTAATTCCTCGAACATGGAGGCTTTTGGGTATATACGAAAAACTTTGAGGCAGCTCTACCTTAGCGGAAACACAATTTATTCTGAGTCAACCGCATTTAGTGTGCTTGATTATTATATTCGATAAACGTGCAATTGTTCCTTCAGATAAATCAATAAAATGCAGTGTCTTTTTAATAGCGCCAAAATCCTGACGATGTGCCGATTCACTAGTGGAATATAATGGTTAACTTCTAGCGAAGAGCCTACTGGATAAGTCTAAAGCTCTATTGAAGAAGAAGTCTTTCTGACTGTTAGTGAAGCCGCTTATAGACCTTATAATGGATTCTATCCATCTGGCCTTCGGCCTACCCGTATCTATCCGGAAACTGATCCTCAAGAAGACGATCAGT
>JBAXQP010000222.1 GCA_037131655.1 bacterium
TAAATTGTTATTTGGAATACCGGTCAACACTGGAATAGTGGGAGGCCCTACATCGAATGTAAACGGTTGTGCAGCATTTGCCGGCATCAGCACATCATGCGGAAAAGCCGTCATGACCACGCCTGCTTTTGTATCAACACTGAAGGGGGTCACATCGAAATCCGTAGCATCAGCTAAGAGTGCGCCGTTAAAGGTAGGAGATCCTGCCCGAACGGATGCCATATAGGCGGTAACATCAAATTGAGGAGTTCCATCCGGCAACTGATTTGGCCCAAAATGGCGAATCGTCATATGGCCTGTGTTGTAATCCAAGCTGTAACGATAATAGTCTGGTTGAGCGATAGTTGAAGGGGTCCTATACAGTGTCACCGATGATGTCAACGTCCATCCCGGATGTTGTGAATTATATTGTGTCGGCGCAACACCGGTCGCTTCGTCCGCAGAGAGAAATTGAGAATTAGCAGGATCCAACGCAGGAGCAAAAGAAGGCGTCACATCGACCACTTCAATACCCTGAGACTGAGCGCGAGCCGCCAATGCCGGTTCATTTGAAATCGTTTGCGGTGTAAAAGAAACCAGCGGAATAACCTTTGGCAGATCGTTCTGAGGATTACCATCCGTGTCAGCTTCATAAATAATCCCACGGTCACCGCGTTTCTCCCTAAGAACCTGAATCAAGTCCGTATTACTTAGTTCAACCACAACATGACTGGCAGCTCTCCAGGCAGCGGCATGAGTCCCATAGAAGAAATTGGGATCGTTCAGGATCGGCTGACCATTGGCATCGAGATCGAACAAGTCCGTATTCGGTTTCATGGTATTCGTATTAGGGTCTAAACTAGCCGTTCGCACTTCAGCCCGATAGAGCACATACATGTTATCGCTCTGTGTCTGAAGTCCGCGTGGGTCTTCATAAGTATTGACATAAGAAGTGATGGATCTACTTGTCTTCGCATCATAATTCTTCTGAAGCCCAATAAAGTAACGAATGAAGACTACTCCAGGCCGAAGGGGAAGGTTCAGCGAACCCATTTCTTTTTGAGTCGTTGGGTCGAGCCGATTGCCGGTATCACCCTGGCCGGGTGGAACGAAGTCGATTTTTGCATATTGCAAAGGAACCGGAACGATGTCGCCATTTCTGTTCTTAACGTAGATATTGACAGGACTATCAAGTGTGGAGTTATCAAAAACAAAAACGGCGTTCGAAAGCTCACGCGAAATTGTTTCCAAAACAAGACGCGCAGTATTCTGCGCTTCAATGGCAGTCTGTGCCTGTGCAGTGTATTTAAATCCTAGGATGATAGGCCCTAATAACAGCCCCATCATAATGGTAGTGATCGCAACTACTACCAGTATCTCAATTAGCGTGAACGCTTGTATTCGCTTCACCATACGCTCCATTCTTATTGCACGTCTTCGGTGCGCGATAATACACCATCCGCATCGTATTTATTCCAAGATTTCGTTGCAGGCTTCCAGATAACCCGCACTTTGATTGAGATGCCTTCAACCCCTCGAACGGCAAATCCAGTCACCCAATCAAAGCTCATAGCATCAGCATAAGCATCTTTAATGTCGATATAAGAGCAAACAATCCCACCGATAGTCTCAAACCCTTGAATCAAAAACGTATCGTTACTACCCCTGTTCGTTGCGCCATTGGCTTTATAGTAATAGTCACGCACAGTCACCTGCTTGCCAACATCACATCTTGGGAAATAGATACGTGTGGCGTTGCCTGTATTGGCATTTGATCCGCCAATGTAGCATTGGCCAACTTGTAGGGGGAGAGCAGGTCTTATTGAATAATGTGCATCAGCCTTCTGAACCTGCATTGCCCAATTATTCATCGTTGAATAAAGAATTCGTAAGGTTCGGCCACCCGGTTTAAAATTCCCTACTTCCTTAAATTGAACGGTGCCACTCTTATAATCCATCTCGTAACAGGCAGGGTCGACAATATCACCGTTTGCGGTATCAAGGACGATAACATCTTTGTTTGTAAAAGCATTAGTAATCGAATCAAGCCCCGGCGCAAGGCCTAAGTATTTGAGGTTATCGTTATCAAGCTCACCGATATGCTTGATATCCCCCAAACTTAGCTCGACACGATTGACCTTATCATCCGGTACCCGGCGGTCTTCATGAAGAATGTGCCAGTCGAGGACATCGTAATCGATATTTGCGACCAACGAGGTCATATTGTGCCAACCACTTGGAACTTTGTAACCAAACCCGCTTGGATTAAAGATAACACGCCAAGGGTTGTTCTTATCGACTTTGACTTCATATGGCCAATTAGCTGTAAAGTTCGGGTCCCCTGAATCCTGATTGAGCACTTTAAACGCATAGGCTACTTTGACGGTCCCCTCAACAATGCCTTTGTAATTACTCTGATCAGCAGTGGGCACGAGATTATCTTTAAAGGAAATCCAGTTTTTCGTCGGGTCAGGGTCTGCTTGTCCGACTTCCACTTGGGTGCTGACCACGTATCGTTGTTCCCAATTGCCGCCGTTTAAATACCAATAGGCAAATGACACACGATAGGGGATTTTGCCATCAGGATAATTGGCGATTGAAAGATTGGAGGGTGGCGGCGGTAACAAGATTGCTGCATCCGTACCTCCATCATTATAGTCAACACCAAATGACCAATAGGAAACGGAGCCTTCAGTTGAGCTATCCATCTCATGCGCAAAAAGTGGATTTCCGTAAACGATTAATTGCCCTTCATTTCCCGGCACAAAAGGCGAAAAGTTAATTAAGTACAAACCGCCGGACTTGCCATCAGACATCACTTGCGGGGCAGGGATAAGCACTCGTTCACCGACTACCCGCCTGATACGGTTGACATCGGAGATATAGCGAGGATCAACCCCCGAACCAACGGGGACAAGACCGGGCTTCAGATCATCAGGGGAAGTATCGGGATCGGAGAGAATAATTAGATCGCCGCTCGCATTATAATCATACTTAACGGCGTAAATCGCGTCCGGCAAGTTGGCTGAATGCTCTTTTAGCCGTTCCATTTCAGCGGAAGATATGCGCGCAGCACGAGTATAATCGCCTTGGTTCTTTATAGCTAAAAAGCCGGTCGGGAATATACGGATAACCGCCATAATCCCTATCAGCATTACTACCATAACCGTGAGAACCTCTATCAAGGAGGTACCTGTTTGTACGTGTCTTCGCATGCTCTTCATTATCCTGCCTGAATTCAGTATCGTTTGTTTAGCTGACGATTCACCCAGTGTTATTGTTCCCATGTCATCGCCATACAGACATTCAGCAAAGCCCCTATCCCTAAGGTGATGGCCTGTAAGCCCATCCGTACTGCGCTATCACTCTCTGATCTTCCAGCTTTACGGATCCATTCAGATAAAGAACGATCGCGTTTTTGCCCGATTCAGGAAGCCCTGCATTCTGTCCTGTACTATAGTGGTAGCTGTCCCAAGTTACGATTGCGCTCTCATCCGGAACTTTATAACCCAACTGCCTCAAATCATCACTACCTTTGTCGGTTATAGTATCATCCAATCCCATGGTTGTCCAGAACAAAGTGTAATGCTCTTCAAATCGGTTGGATATCTTGTTGAAGCCCATATCGAAACTATCGAAAACGTATAGCTCAGAGTTAACGCCATCGTGCTGAAAAGGTTGACCCGCTTTAGTATTAATTGGTCCGCTCAACGTCGAGCCTGCAGGCCATACAAATAAAGGCCAAACAGGGATCACTGTTGTAACGCTATCCAACTTATAACGATTAGCGCATCGGAAGATGCCAATATCTAAACTCGAGCCTCTGGTAACAAGAAAGCCATTTTTCATCTGCTCAACCGGAACAACGGCTGCGTTAAATCTCTCAACATAACCCAACAATTGCGGAGGATATCCGCCTTCGCTGAGTTTGTAAGATTTTAGAGCAGTAGAAAGGCTGGCTAGATTAGATTGACAGCTTGCACGCCGCGCTTTCTCACGGACCATGCCGGTTACCGGCAGAATAATTGCGGCCAAAATGGTGATGATCGCAATTACAGTCAAAACTTCTATGAGTGTCATTCCTCGGTTCTTCATGTTCAAAGCCCCTCCGCATCATTGCAGCGTTCGAATGTTGGACTACCCAACGCGCAAGTTTGTTCCCTCGATTCTTATTAATACTACCCCAGAAACTTACCGGAAGTAGAGCTAAGGATAGCCTTTCGGATTACTACGATAAACCTGCCCACGCTAAATAAGCCTTATACCAACCGACCACTGTTCCTCCAAAATAGATGACGACTAACACGCCACATACTAAAGACGGTCCAAAGGGAATAGTGGTAATCGTGGGTTTGAAATCTTCTTCCTCTTCGGGCGGATTAGTTGCTTCAGCTAAAGCTTCTTCAAAATTGAAGTCAGGCGGGAGATCTCCGGTTACCCGTGAAAGGGTTACATAAAACTTAAGTTGAGTTCGTTTTGGTAGAAATAGTACGAATATATCCAACCAGAATAAATAGACCAGCGTATGGAGCAACAGTGAGGAGATGGTTTCGGG
>JBAXQP010000223.1 GCA_037131655.1 bacterium
GCACTTCCACTGCGCGAACGGCAATATCCACCCCATCCTGCGGCCCCATCACGCCGAGATAGACGCCGAGATAAGGCCGTCCACGTTTCAGACTAGGATCAGGTTCGGTAGGCTTGAAACGAGCAAGCTGCGGGCCACTGCGCACTACGGCCACATCATCAGGGTGCATCTTGCCTCGCGAAACGGCGATTTCTTTGTAGCTTTCGTTGGTAGATATGACCATATCGGCTGTTTCGAACGTCTTGCGCTCCAGCCAGTATTGGCTCTTTAACAGTTTGCCTGTCTCTTTTTTGAACCGCGAGACGAAGAGTTCGGGGCATAAATCGTGATGGTCGAATACAAAAGCCTTCTTGCGTCGCTTCCAATATTTACCAATCGTCCAAAAGATATCGGGCGGATTACAGGACTGGATGACATCAAAACCCACTTCCTTGGCGACCCGCTTGGTCAGCTTCCATGTGTTGATCCAAGCCGTCCAGTACTCCTTCACATAGCTGGCAGGTCCACTGGAAGTTGCTTGGAGCACATAACGATAGACATGGATTCCCTCAATCGTCTTACACAATTCAGTGTCATTAGGAGGGCAGGGTGAGATCACCGACACCTCATATCCCGCTTCAGTAAGAGCAAGGGATTCCATCCAAACCCGCCGATCAAATGGCACCGGCAAGTTCTCAACAAGTATAAGTATTCGGCCTTTAATTTTACTTTCCATAGCCATCCATTAAGTTCATAATTGCCATAATTATACCTCAGCATCGTACGATGCTTGGGGGGGCAGGGGGCGAGGCCCCTGCGTGCTCTAATCACGTCACCCTGAGCGTAGTCGAAGGGACTTCCGGAAGATTCCTCGACAGACTCGGAATGACGTCCCTTTAGGACATATGGGGTAAAGCCATCAGAATGCTGGCACAAATGGATGCGGGCTTCCTACTCAGCGTTTGCAGGTTGCAAGTGGCTTTTTTCTCTTAGGGTTATTACTCTACGACCGGAATCTTGCGCTTTATTTAAGGCGTAGCGAATGATGGTGCAGGCAGGATCGGCTTTGGCTAAGGTCATGGCGTGAAAATGGAATAATAAAAAATCATCATTAGTATTAAATGCTTTATCTAGCATATCGAGATAAGGAGGGACGGATTTAGCGGCTTCACATGAAGTGAAATATCGTTTATCACAAAGGCCGTTCGAACGATAGATCGTTACATCTTTCGACATTGCGAGATGACTTTGCGGTCTCTGAGCGCATGAAAGACCTATCCAGCGGTATCGGTGTCTGAGTAGAAGCTGGAGATGAGATTGCAGGTCGTCGATATCCATACCGATCCCTTCGCTAACTACTTCCTTTTGACTAAAAGCCGCTTCAACTCTTATCTGTTCGCGGCCTAGGGAACGTTCGCTTACTCGCTCTAAAGCTGATGTCAGAACCAGCGGATCAAGAGCATGCCCTTCGCCAATGATAACATCCGCTAAATTTGGAAAGGTTAGGACGCAATCGGCGGTGGCAAAGAAATGAAGGTGTGTTTGGAATGCACGGACTGCTTCCAATATTCGAACAACATATGAGGGGTCTGACTCCTCGACCACTTCCCACTCACGCGGCGAGTACTCTAGGTCGATACGAAAACATACAGCGCTCATGGCTTCCTAATAACTGAAGAGGTGAAGCAAGGCGAGAATTATCCTCGCCTTGCGTTGTAAGTATCGTTTTAAACTACTTGATGTCGACTTTGGCGCCGACTGCGGCAAGCTTGGTAGCGATAGTTTCGGCTTCTTCTTTAGAGACGCCTGTCTTGACCGGCTGAGGAGCGCCATCAACGAGGTCTTT
This sequence comes from bacterium, assembly GCA_037131655.1. Classification (NCBI taxonomy): domain Bacteria; species bacterium. The sequence continues at coordinate 1,826 of JBAXQP010000223.1, forward strand.
GGCTTCCTTGAGGCCAAGGCTGGTAAGCTCGCGGACAACCTTGATGACCTGCAGCTTCTGATCGCCGACTGATGAGAGAACGGCATCAAAACTGGTCTTTTCTTCTTCTACGGGGGCTGCTTCGGCAGCGCCAGCGCCGACGCCTACGGCAACCGGGGCGGCAGCGGTAACGCCAAAAGTATCTTCCATTGCTTTTTTGAGCTCGCTGAGCTCGAGTACCGTCATTTTCGAAATAAGATCTACAATCTGTTCAACTGTACTAGCCATGCTAATTGCTCCTTCCCAATGCGTTTTTTGTGTGATTTTGAATGCGTGTTATGCGCCGCTCTTTTGAGTCTCGATGGCTCCAACAAGGCGAACAACGCCGGCGATCATTTCGTTCATGATCCCAACAACGTTGCCGAGAGGAGCTTGGACCAATCCGACGACTTGCCCGAGCAAGATTTCTCGTGACGGCAGTTTTGCAAATTCTGCAACCTGCATTGCATCAAACATACGGCCTCCGATAGAGGCGCCTTTGATAACGAGAGTCTTGTGCTCGCGCAGGAAAGTCGTGAGGACTTTGGCGCATTCGGTTTCATTTTTCGTGATAAAAGCCGTTGCCGTTGGGCCTTCGAGCAGTTGCTCGGCAGCCGCATCCGGGTTGTGGCTCATCGCTCGCCGGAAGAGCGTATTCTTGACAATGTGGTATTCCGCGCCGGCATCTCTGAGCTTCTGTCGAAGCTCGGTGACCTCTTTAACGGTCAAGCCGCGGTATTCCGTGAACAATAAGGCGACCGAATCATCGTACCACTGACGTACATGTTCAATCGTTGCCGCTTTTTGCGGTGTGGGCACGGTGTCACCTCCTAACTTATTCGTGTCAACTGCCAAAATAATTCGACAGCATGCTAGGAGTTACGCAGAGGGAACTGAGAGAAGCACATTCATGAGGCCGGCATAAAGCCGTTCTCAAGCACAAGCGATAGGCTAGTTGCTCCTCGGCAGGGCAGTTTTAAGGCCAAATGCCCCCTGCTGTCTCCAGAGACCAAGAAATTATAGCCCCATATTGATGGGTTTGTCAACTGTACGTTCCAAACCTATTGCCTATCAGGTTCCCTGAGGTACTATAAAATCATAAAGATGTGCTTGTGGAGGTAATGGATGGAACTTGAACTACGTCGGCGAAATGATCCCCAGGGCGAGACGACTATAACGACTGAAACAATCCCCACCGAGAAAATCGGCATCGTGCTGGTGGACACGTGGGATTACCATTGGTGTATGACCTGCACCGAAAGATATGGCTCCTTTGTGCCGCGTTTCAATAAGGCGCTGGAAGGCTTCCGTAAGCTCGGGATCCCGGTTTTCTGGGGGCCGACTGATGTTTCAGACCATTATGTGGGAACGCCAATGCGTGAGCGTGCGCTGGCTGTACCTTCTCATGAATTGCCGAAGTTATTGGATCTAGAACTTCCTGAGTTGCCCGAAAATAGTCCGCCTTGTATGTGCGGTCCAGGGGTGGGCTGTCCCTATAATCATGGTTTCCAGGCGATGGCGCCGGGACTTAATATCCCGCCAGAAGATTTGATTGTCGAAGGCCGACAAGAGCTTTATTCATGGTGCCAAGAATTGGGTCTTACGCACCTTCTCTATATGGGATTTGCCACCAACGCCTGCATGATCGGTAAGATGGTAGGGCTTAATCCTATGAGGAGAACAGGCATTAAGACGCTCATAGCTCGCGACATGACCGATGGCTGGACGACCTACGATCCGGCGACAGGCCTTAACTCAGACATCGGCACCGACAATTTAATCGCCGCCCTCGAGACCTACGTTCCTACAATCCATGCCATCGATGAGCTTAGGAAGATTGGATTATGGGAAGATGAATGGGTAGTTGACCCTGTTCGAATGGCGCCCTGGGGCAAACCGACGCGGCCTTATCTTTTCGAAAAAGGTTTCATCCTCACCCTCACAGCTCCATTAACGGAGGGTGTCGACATCTACTATACGCTCGATGGCACTGAACCTGGTCTCAGCTCTAAGCTCTACACGGGGCCGCTCAAGATTGAGGACACTTGCACCGTTCGAACAGTGGCTTTCCGAAATGGAAAGCAGGCTTGTTTGGAAAGCAGTGGTTACTTTGCCCGCCTCCCCGAAATGCCGTCGATGCCCGATGTGCATATTTCTGATTTGAAAGCTTTACGCGAGACGGTTTCCGGATTCAACCTTTGGGCAAATGTCGGTCCCGAGTATGTTTTCTTCCGCAAACCGACCCGTGATAAGTCATATGCTGAGAAGGACAGAGATATCGTCATGCGCCAGAAGACCTACGCTAAAGGTTTAGGGGTTGAAGCGCCTTCGATGATGCTTTATGAACTCAAGCCCGAATACGACCGGTTTGTCGGAATTGGCGGGATGGACGAAACGATGTCAGATGATGAACTTGCCGGTGGGAAAGCATTTTTTCCGATGGTCTCGTTCAAAGTTTTTATCGATGGCAATCTGATGGCCGAAAGCCCGTGGTTAAGGTTCACACAAGAGCCTTGGCGATTTGATATCAAAATCCCCAAGGGCAGCCGCGTCATTAATATCATTACGACCGAAGGCGAAGGCTCCCGCTACAATTTCGCCTACTGGGCCAATGCTGGGTTTGTGCTGAAGAAGTAGGTTTTGGGTAGGAGGCATATGTTGAGAAGCTCAAAGAGAAC
>JBAXQP010000224.1 GCA_037131655.1 bacterium
CTGCGAAAGTGGGACAAGATCGTTTATATAGACATCGATGTTCATCACGGCGACGGGGTTCAATGGCTTTTTTATAATGACCCACGCGTTCTAACGGTTTCGATTCATGAATCGGGCAGGTGGCTGTTCCCTGGCACCGGTGATGTGGATGAGATTGGAGAGGGTGCAGGAGATGGTTTTGCCCTGAATGCTCCGCTTGCGCCCGGCACGACCGATGAGTTATGGATGCATGTTTTTGAAGAGGCAGTCGTTCCAATTATCGAAGCTTTCGATCCGGGAGCGATATTCCTGCAGATGGGAGCCGATGCGCACTATCTCGACCCTATCGGCCAGCTTCGCTTAACTGCGCAAGGTTGGGTGAAAGCAGTAAAGCGAGTTCTCGAAATGGGCAAGCCGATTGTTGCAGCAGGCGGGGGAGGATATAACCTGACGGCTGTTCCGAGAATGTGGACGCTGGCTTACGGGGCGCTTTCCGGCATAGAGTTCGACGACAAAATCCCAGCGAGCTTTGCGGAAGTTCACCAAGTGAGCACCTTAAGTGATCATGTGGTAACGTCAATAGGCGAAGATAGGACTCAGTTTGTTGAGGAATTCGACGAATCAACCATCACAGGAATCAAAAAGTTGATGTTCCCGCGATTTGGTTTGAAATAGTCTCAGAGCAGGGAAGTTAGATTCTGTCTTTGATTTCCTCTGGAAGGTTCTCGCCGGAAGTGAGCGCATCTTGCTCAAGCTCCTCATCGCTGACTTGCGATTCCGAGGCAAGCACCGCATTGGCGATGTCAAGCTTATCAGCGGGAACCATCACTTCGGTTAAACTTTGCTCGCCAACAGTGAAAGGGTAAACCCCTGAAGTGCCGTGAGTGTGCACCCATGCCGGTATTCCCGCATCCAGAAGCAGCCCTAGTACCATCTCCGCTTCATTCTCGGTCTCAGCCGTAAGAAGCGCTACAAAGGGGCCTTTATCAAAATCCTTTGTCGCATCTTTCAAATCTAATTGACATTTCGGGCATACATCGACCGGTTCTGCAACTTCGAAATCGCATCGTGGACATTTAGACATCATATTCTCCTTTGCTATCCTAAGATTAACCCCTATTATATTCGAGTTCGCATTAAGGGCGCCAAGACATGATTGATCCCCACTTATAAGTACGTAAAGCACAATTGAAATTATAGCGAAAAACACGATGATGCCGCTAATCCCTTAGGGATTTAGCGGCATCTTAACATACTTCTTTGGATCAGTTCTAACCATCATTCCTTGGGGGTGTATGCAATTTGCAATCTTTCCTGCCAGTCTCAGCTCAGCAGCCGAGAAACCGTACATAACTAGATTGTAACACATGTTTCCTGATTCCGCAAGGAAAATATTGCCAGCTTCATATAATTTTTACTGGCCGCTGGTTTGTTTTAGCTTTTTGATGGTTTCTCCAAGTCTTTGTTGCTGCTTGCCGTATTCAGCCCAGTTGCCTTGTTTTTGAGCATTAAGAGCTGCTTCATAAGCGATATTAGCTTCGTTGACCAAATTTATGACGGTGTTTGGTTTTTGTTGCGGTTGAGGTTTCCCACTAGGCGTCAGGGTAACCGTTTGCGGGACTTTTTGTCCGACAAAAAGTTTCTTAAGCGCTTCCTCAAAAGTTGGCGCGATAGTCGTACGTCTTCCCGCCCCCACCATAACAGCGCGCAACTCAGGGATTGATCCGCCGGTATCCTGTGTTGTCGCTCTCAAGAAAACCGGTTGGACATAAATTAAGCTCTTGCCAATTGGGATGACCAGCAAGTTGCCGAATAATGCCTGTGAACCGCCTTGAGCGCTGTTCCAAAGTGTCATTTGTGGAGAAATCTCAGGGTTTTGCTGGAAGAAAGAATAGACTGTTTCCGGACCAGGAACAGTCACCTGGTCGGGGAAGCGGTAGACGACCAAACGTCCATAGTTTTCAGGATCGCATTGAGCGCTCATCCACCCAATCAAGTTCTGCCTTTGGTAAGCGGTGAAGGGCAGAATGAGTTGGAAAGCATCCGTTGGGGCATCCGGCAATCGCATTTGTACATAGTACGGCGACATCTGAATTTTTTTGCCCACTTCCAAGTTTTCATTGGGGATTTCCCAAGCATCGCTCTTCTGATAAAACACTTGCGGGTCGGTCATATGGTAGAAGCGATACATGCCCGATTGGATTCGGAAGAGGCCTTCCGGATAGCGAATGTGTCGTTTAAGCGTTGGCGGCATTTGATCCAAAGGCTTGAAAAGATTGGGGAAAATGCGCTGATAGACCTTCAAGACTGGATCGTCGGTGTCACTGATGTATCCTGTAACAGTGCCGTCATAAGCGTCAATTACTATTTTGATGCTGTTGCGGACATAGTTCAAATCTAAACCCCAAGCTCCATATAATGAGCTGTAAGGGTATTTGTTACTCGTGGTGTAGGCATCAAGCATCCAGTAGAGTTTGCCGTCAGCGTTAACAATATAGGGATCAGGGTCCAGTTTCAGAAATGGAAAGACTGCCTGAGCGCGTGCAGATATTGCCCTTTGGTAGAGGAGTTTCGTTTGAGGCGTAATTTCCTTTGTGAGCATCAAGTTGCTATCGCCAAACCTAAAGGCAAACATCATTCTGGTAAACCAGTGTGATCCGCCGATAGGAATACCGTTGGTTCCGCGATAATGAGTAGTCTTCTGAGCAGCGCCCATTGGGTAATCATTTTCAGGGATGCTTGAATTAGCGTAAATAGGCCCGCTGTCAGACTCACCGTAATAGATGCCGGGTTCTTTAAGGGTTAAATTAGGCGGTGATTGGGGAGGAATATTTTGAGTGATAAATAACGGCGCACCCTCAGGCGTTGCGGCATTAACCTGGTTCATAACGATCCCATAACCATGGGTGTATTGCAGGTGGAGCGCAATCCAAGTTTTGGAGGAAGCAGGTAGCCCTTCCGTATAAAGCTCGCGCGCGGCAAGCATTGTTACTCGCTGTTTGCCGTTAATGATATACCTGTCTACATCGATGCTATTAACCGCCTCATCACCAGTCGGTTCTTGATTGAAGCGATAGTAAGGCCAGAGCGCCTGCAGGTTATTATAGGCATCAGATAAGACACGCGGGTCCCATACTCGCATATTCTCAAGCGTGGTTTGGCTGGCGTTTAACTCGGCAGACGAAGGCTCTTCAGTATAAGTAATATCTCGAACTTCGATTTTATCGAGCGCATATGCCGCCCGCGTCGCGTTGATGTTACGAGCGATATATTGGCTTTCCAGTTTGCTTTGGTTCGGGACAACGCTGAATTTCTCGACGATTACACCGGCATACAAGTACATACCGACAAACCCAACAATCGCCCAGACAATCGCTCCGGCAATAACCGGTGTGAACGCTCTACCCGCTCGGATATTTAGCAAGCTCAAAACCGCTAAGATAAGAGCGCCCCAAACAAGCCCGTTAATAAGCGGAATTCGAGCATGGGCATCTGAGTACGAAACCCCTGTCAAAACAGCGTTGGCGGAGAAGAGATAGTTAAATCGTCCTAATGACATGTTCCACGCCACTAAGACGAAGAAGAGCGCAATTAGGATTAATAAGTGCGTTCTCATCACAGGGGTTCGGACGCTAACCGAACCTATCATGCCGGTGAGTCGATTGATGAAGTAAATCGCAGCTGTTATGCCGCCAATAAAAATCACCATCCAAAGCAGATATTGAGCGGCGAATTGCAGGAAAGATAATTTGAAAAGATAAAACCCAAGGTCTTGATGGAAAACAGGGTCGGTCTTACCTATAGTAATGGCATTCTGGTATAAGAGGAAATCTTGCCAACCCGAAGCGGCAAAAGCCCCGTAAAAAAGACCGATTATCGGCGCAATAATCATAACCAGTCTTAAAACCCCGCGCTGAAGCCATCCAAACACCTGCATCACAATCATCTCGAGGTCACTCGTGCCTACGCCCAAAATCAACGTAGCGCGAATAGCAGGGACCCAGTTGAAGGATGCAAATAAGGCGCTGAGGACAAACCCAGCGAGAAATAGCCAAAACCGTGTAATGTAAAGCGTTTTAAATATCTCAGGACGTCTAACATCGTGGGCATACCACATCCAGTTAGTGTAGATCTGGACAAAGGTGCTTCCGAAAACGAAAAACACCAAAACGATCCCGAACACAATAAGCGCCCAGGGCTTTTTTGAACTTGTAGCAGGCAATTCTCTCATGAAACCATTTTAGCAGCAAGCCCTATATTACGTCAAGGAGGATATTACGGTAGTTGAGACGAACTTGATGTATGAAAACTTGCCAAAAATCCACGTGTAAAGCCACATGCTCTGCAAGAAGTTGTTTTAAATTAAACGATTAATCTGTATTGCCTTGCAGGAAAAGCGGACGGGTAGGCGGTATATTTGGATTATGATACAGACACAGCTGGTTTATTGTGGGGACAATTTAGTTAAGTTGCGGGAGTTGCCGGATGAGTGCGTGGACC
>JBAXQP010000225.1 GCA_037131655.1 bacterium
ACTATTGCGTGAAATCACCAAATTCGGGAAGGTAATCACGCCAGAGGTCGTTGTGGATCGCTTTTAGGTACTTTGTTAGACTGATATAAGGAACATAGCGAGGGCGACGCGGGGGGCGAAGAAGCTTCATCCCAGCTTGCGCAACTGTCTTATGAGCTTTGCGTAGGTTGCATCTTCGGCAGCAAGCGACTAAATTTTCCCATGAAGCAGAACCACCCATAGAACGCGGCATGATATGGTCGATTGTGAGGTCACGAGCGGTGGCGCCGCAATATTGGCATCGGTACCTATCACGCGCTAAAATCGTGTAGCGTGATAGTTTAAGAACAGGCATGGGGCGTTTGACGTGGTAACGCATTCGAATAACAGAAGGAGCGTCTAGTAACCCATGACCCGTTCGAATAGAATGACCGTTTTGATGAAGGGTCTCGACTTTGCCGACCATGATCAAGCCGAGCGCTCGGCAAAGCGAGCATATATTCAACGGCTCATAATCATTATTCAGGACTAAAACTTCATGGGTGTCCATCGCCGAATCGGGTCTCCTTAATAACCCAAAAGCCCGACGCATACATATTGAATATGGTTACCTTATTTAAAATTCTACCGGACAGGCGACGTTTTGTCAAGTTCAACTAGCCTATTCGCAGGCGCAGATCAGGCATGTATTAAGTATTATTCCTTACGAGAATTCTTCCTTTTATCTCAGCGAAAACCGGATGCAATTCAATTATGCGTCCCACCACCTTTATGCAATCTCTTGCTCATTCATTGAAAAGTCCGCAATGATAATTGTTGAATCAGAGGAGTTTTAATCTATATTAGATGGAACGCATGGCGCAAGTAATTGGTGTATCACAGGGTGATGATTGGATATTGATGAGGTCGCAGTAAATAATCAAAGCTATTTGAAAAATTTAAACAAGAAACAAACGGTTATTAAGTCACATATTGTGCTTAACACTCTTTTTCTGTTCTGAGCTATTAAATAAAATTATGAAAAAAGATTAAACTCTGCAATTAATAGTCGCTCATTGTTAGAAAATCTTGTCATAATAAATATGATATTGTCTTGTAACTGCTTCTGGGCGTTTGGAGTGGGCCCTCTGACAAGATTTGCACCTTCTGATGGATATGCCTTTTAGGCGCGATTTTAAAATAAGATAGCCGATGATGCCCTTATTAACTGAGTATGATTTTAAGGTGTCTGGGAGTTTATATGAAACGCGCTCTAATAGTTCTTAATGGACGTTCGCCAGGTAGGCGTTTGCTTAAATCGCTAACGCAGGGGGCTGATTTGATCGCAGCAGCCGATGGCGGCGCACAAGCCTTGCTTGATGCAGGAATTGGATTTCATGCCATAGTTGGAGACATTGATTCTTTTGACCCTAAAAAGGTCGCTAAAAAGAAGGTCGAAATAGTTCAAGAACAAGGGCAGGAAGATACTGACTTCGAGAAAACACTTCGTTGGATTCTTCGCACTTCAGATGCGCGCGATATTATTTTCACAGCAGGGATGAGCGATGAGTTCGATCATGTTCTTACGCATTTGAGCATTGCCAGTAAATATGCTCGTCGCGCCAAAATTCGACAGGTCGAGGATAGCGCAGTGATCTACTTTGTTACTGAGCGATTGGAGTTGGATCTGAAGCTCGGGACAAAAATTTCCCTCGTTGCACTAGGGTCGGCCGAAGGTGTGAAGACGCATGGACTGAAATGGCCTTTGCTTGGCGAAGACTTGCAAATGGGTCTTAGAGATGGACTTCATAATGAGGTATCTCAGCGACACGTTACGATTGATGTGCGCGATGGGTGCCTGGCAGTGATCCTAAATAAGACTAAGGGTGAAGCCTTTCGTTGGTAAGACTGTTCTTATGTCAATTGTCGAATAAGCTTTGAAGCAATCTCGCCCTCTTCCGCCCCCATTTCCAGAATCGGCCTATCACCTAAAACCTTTTAGTTAGCTTAAACTCGCGTATAATAAGGGGGATGTTTTGTTGGAGGAATGAATGAGTGAAGTTGTGCGCGGCCGAAAACGGGCTGTAACGGCTGAAGCGTTGGTATCGATTCGTAGTATTTCTGATATAGCGTTTCACCCCGGTGGGCAGGTGCTGATGTTCACTGTAGATGAAGCTGATTTCGATAAAAGCCAACGGGTTAATCACCTTTTTTGTGCGGAATATGGGCGGAAGCATCCTCAACAGATGACTTGGAGTGAGGCTGGAGAACATAGCGCTCTTTGGTCAGAGGATGGCAAGTGGGTGGCAATGTTTTCGGCTAGGGGTGAGAACCTGGAAGAGGATCAAGAAGAGCCAAAAGAACAGATTTGGCTTCTTCCTGAAATCGGTGAAGCTAAAAAGCTGACTACTGCCGGTGATGGGGTTAGACAATTCCAATGGATGCCCGATTCAAAGCAAATTGTCTACCTCGCTTCTGAACCAAAAGCGCCTGCGATTAGAGCAATCGAAGAAAAGCTTGAAGACCGCAAAAGAGATGCCGACATCGAAGACGCCGATAAACCCCGCCAGCAATTGTGGTTAATTAATATCGATTCAAGTGAAAAGAAACTGTTGTATGCAGGTGACTATGGCTTAAGCCACTTTGAAATCTCTCCTGACGGAAAATGGATTGCCTTTAGCACCAATTACACCGGTGAAGGCCGCCATGAGCATCGCTATGATATCGTTATTTTGAACGTAATAACCGGCGAAACAGAAGTGTTGGTTAAGCGCCAAAACTGTGGGATGGAATTGCGTTTTTCACCCGACAGTAAAACCCTCGCGTTTTTGGCATGCAATGATCCTAATCTAGGATTTTCGCAAAGAGGCATCTTCACTATTCCTATTAAAGGCGGTGATTTGGTCAATCTAACCGAAGGGCTTGACCGTGATGTCGAAGGTTTTGAATGGAGCCGATATGATAAGCAGATATATCTTGCTGCTGCAACGGGCGTTTATTTACCGCTATACAAGCTGAATCCAAAAACAAAAGGAATCACCCTGATTGCCTGTGAAAACCAGGTCATTGGCGACTTTGTACCCGGCAAACGTGGGGTGGCGATGGTGGTGCAAGATGCTGAAAACGCACCGGAAGTTTATGCCCTTCGTAAAGACGGCACTCTTCGTCGAATCACTGACTTCAATCGGGATCTCACTCGTCATCACTGCCTAGCAAAGCAGGAAGTTGTCCGTTGGAAGAGCGATGAGTGGGAAATCGAAGGACTGTTGGTTTATCCGCTCGATTTCAAACAGGGTGAGCGATACCCTATGATTGTCTCCGTCCACGGAGGTCCCGCCGGTACGACTACCAACACGCTTCGGAACCATACGATGGCTCAGCTATTCGCGGCACATGGTTATGCAGTGCTTCTACCCAACTATCGCGGTTCAAGCGGTTATTCTGCGGATTTTCAGATTGCTGATTTACGGGATATTGGCGGAGGGGATTTCCGCGACATTATGAATGGTGTGGATTGGGCAATCGACGCCGGTATCGCCGATTCGAAGCAAATTGGGCTAATTGGCGCAAGTTATGGCGGATATATGACCAATTGGGCCATCACCCAGACTGATCGCTTTGCAGCAGCAGTTTCGCTATTTGGCATATTTAACCTATTTACTGATTACAGCAATTCGGCTTTTCCGAGATGGGAACGGGAGTACCTGGGTGCTTTTTATTGGGAAGACCCCCAGATTTACTTCGAGCGATCTCCCTTCCGTTATGTCAACCAGATTAAGACCCCCGTTTTGATTATGCATGGTGAGGAAGATGCGAACACTTTCATCAGCAATTCAAAAGAGATGTATCAGGCTCTAAAGGAAAAGGGAGATGTGCAAGTTGAATTCGTGCGTTTCCCGCGTGAGGGGCACGGTAATTCCGAGCCTAATCATCGAGTTGATGAAGCTAGAAGATGGCTTGAATGGTTTGATCGTTATCTAAAACCCGCTAAGGTCATTATCCGGCGTGTGGGCGATTTGATTAAAATGGATGGCTGGGAACTGCGTATCGTCGGGGCTGAACCGGTTGAGTTCGGTAAGAAACGGGGAGAAAATAATCCGTATCTACAAGTAGAGTTCGCATTGTCGAACCGCACTGGCAAAATGGATGATTTCACATTAAACCTTGATGAAGTATGGCTTTCTGATACGAACGGACGGGCGTATCGTCCTGTCGGCGTTCCTGTGAACATGTTCGATACGATGGTGTTTATAAAAGGCCGGCATATCCAGCTTAATGTGGCAGCAGATAAAGATACGGGAGTAGTTGCCGCCCCGATTAGCGCTTTGTTTGATTTGCCACGAAAAGGCGGGGAGTATCTGCTTCATATTAGGGAATTTCCTCCGGTGAGAGTATTTGTCAATCCGGTAAGGCGTAAACCGCCTGAGAAATCGGATGGAGCAGAACCGCCGATAAGAGAGAAATCGAAATTACATAAGCGAGTAGAATAATATAAATCACTCATTTTAAGG
>JBAXQP010000226.1 GCA_037131655.1 bacterium
ACCTCCCAGAGAAGGCTCCGTCCCGCATCGCGACGGTCTTCGACATAAAACTCGACCGCACCCCCCGCCTGGGCGTCCCTCGGACCCACCACACGGTTGACGACGAAAAAGGCTGGGAAGAATACTGTACCAAATTTGCAAAATAAGTAGAAGGAAAGAGCACGCGAAACTCCATGCATGCAGAAACATCTCAATGACGGAGCGGTTGTAGTTCCCCGCTCATTCAGATTAATTAGGAGATGTCATGATGCGAAAAGTTTTTCTTGCTTTTTGCGTTTTAGTATGCCTCAGCCTGGCGATTGCTTTGGCTGCAACAACAGATATGCCAAATAAGCCAAAACCTGATCCACGCATGGAACAAAAGGTTGCCTATTCGGCGGATGCCAAGATGTTAGATGATGTCTGCAAAGACCTGACCAAGCTCACAGGGGTAACTATCAAGGCCGGGTTTAACAAACGGGACTGGAAGAGTAAAGAGCACAGAGTCACATTGCGCTTTGTTGACCTACCACTGGGAGTGGCGCTCCGCCAACTAGCAGGCACTCTCCACTTCAGCCTCTACCGCTGGAACAAGCCCAAGGAACCCGAGTACTATATTTGGCAAGACCTGAAGATGCGCAATTACGAGGAAGCCATCCGTTCTTCACAGCGTGAACAGCGTGAAAAGGAAATCCGAACATTCCGGCAAAAAGCAATGGATGAGGCTCAAAAGGCACTCGACATGAAACCAGAAGAGGCTCTTAAGCTCAAAGAAAGCAATCCCTGGCTGGCTTACATCGGCGGGACAGAAACCGGACGTGCCTATGCGCAACTTCTACTTGGTTTACCACCCGAAGCCAAAGAACTCATGCTTCGTGGCCTTATAGTCAGTCTTCCACTAGCTGATTTGGCTCCAGAGCTTGAGAAAGCGGCAAAACAGTTAATGCAAGGCAGTTGGATCGCCTACTGGGTTGGGGATGATATTACCCATATGGACCCCCCAACCCATTTAGTGTTCACACCTGAAACCGGTTCGAGCGATTCAGGGATGAGAGGGAATCTGATCGTGGGCACCTATGAGCGTAAGGAGGGAACAACCTGGGTAGGAAGTCCAGGAGATGACTTGGGAGATCTCTGTAAATGCGGTGAGATGATTCTAAACAATGCCAATAGCCCCGATGCTCATGAAGAGGGAGAGAAGATGTTTCGGCTAGAGGCAGGCGAAACCTGGGATCAAATAATGGCGGAGGACTCGAAGAAAACACCGCTTGCAAAACTAGCAAAACTAGAGCAGATACAATCCAAAATGGCACCCAATGAACAGGATCTTCTTGTTACTGTACGACCAGAAAAGCCGGATGAAATCAACAAGGATGCCGATATCCTAACTAGAATCCTCGATCAAATAACTTTGCAGACTAAGTTGTCGATCGTGATGGAATATCATGATATATTCGACCGTCCAAATGAGCCCTTTAAAGGTATACGACCTACGGATACTCAACCGCTTTACAAAATTCTTGCTCTACTAGAAGTGGTCGGATTTGAATGGGAATACCATGAGCATGTTATCTCCCTACGGCCCAAAGATTGGGCCATTCAACGCTCTTATGACATCTCAGAAAGTTTCCTTGCCACTTATCGTGATAAGCTGAAAAAAGAAGGCTTTTTTGATTTAGATACCATAGCTAACATCGCCTCTTCACTTACCGATGGTCAGATAGACCACCGCTATGTAAAAGACTTAACGCTCATGCCAACTTATTTTGATTTGGAGAGTCGGTCCCCATTGCGCTTTTATGGCAGCCTCTCAACTAAGCAAAAGACTCTCCTGAAAAGCTCAGCAGGACTTCCATTTGAGGCATTAAATGACCAACAATGGCAGTTGTTAACGACCATGATTGGCTTTCAAGTCGGCGAGAAAGATATACAGAGTGGGATGGTCCGCCTTCCAGCCCCTCGTGAGATTTGGCCTCGCGATGATAAGGGTAAAGAACTGCGGGGCAAGATTCCGGATGCGTTATTGTACAATCTCGTGATGGAAATTACAGGGGATGAGCAAAGCCAGCCAATAACGATCAAACGGGAGATGTCAGTCCAGTCTAAGCAATCTCTTGATGAGTTCCACGCCGCTCATGTGGAAACCCTTGAGCAATGGAAGAAGGAGCGGAATCAGGTTTCCGACGGTCAAAAAGATAAAAATTGAACCTTCTTCATTCCAATAGGTAAAAACCCCTACTTCCCAAACTCCTTGGGCAAAGCTTTTATCTTGTCGGAAATTTCTCTTAGGAAGCGGGCGCCGCCTACGCCGTTGATTAGTCGGTGGTCGAAGTTTAGGACGAAACGGGCAGTTTTTTCCCATAGTATAGCGCCGTTGGGACCTTGGCGAGGTTCTTCGTAGGGAGCGCCTATGAATAGGGTAGCTACTGCTGGGGGGACTACTACCGGCACGGCAGATCGAATACCCTGGGCGGCCATGTTGGTAATTGAGACTTGGATCACGTCCAGTTGGTCAACCCCTTTGCGGGCGAGTTCAATTCGTTCTTGAAGGTGAGTGACGAAATCTTCGAAGCCATAGGTATCGGCTTTTGGCATGACTGCGGTGGTTAGTTCGTCATCCGGCAAGCTGACGGCAACTCCAATGAAAACATGGGCATATTCACGAATTGCATTATCCCCGATGAAAGCGGAACGAAACTTGGGATGATTATTCATCGCCTGAACGACGACCCAACAAATTAAATCCAAGCCCGATGGCCGAAATTTTCCGCCGCTTTTTTGCTTGATAAGCGAGCGCGTCTGCTCGATTGGATCCCATGAGCAATTCAACTCGATGCTGGCAGGAACCGCCTGTTGTGCCGCTCTTTTCAGCCGATAAGCCATTGTCTTCTGGCGAGTAGAAAGCGGTTTATCATGAAAATCCTGCACCGAACTCGCAGAAAGCCATCGTTCAATATCACTGACCTGCAAGCGCCCATCAGGATTACTGCGAAGGATCGAACGGGTTTCTTCTAGCGGGATATTATGATCACGGCAATAGGCTCGAACCCGCGGAGATAGCTCGCTATTGCGAATTGGGCCATCGCCATCTATAACTGAAGGAGTTAAACTAACTCCTGGAAGATTAACGGCAGTCTTACCCTGCATCGTTTGAGCTTGGCTAACGGGTGCATTAGAAACGGTTTCAACTGCATCACCTGAGTCGCTTATAACGGTCACAACCAGCGATTCGATGGGGAGAATATCACCCTCTTTCGCTTCCCATTTTCCTAAAATGCCTGCGACGGGTGAGGGGATTTCGAGGGTCGCTTTGTCAGTTTCGATTTCAAATAGCGTCTCATCACGGCTGACCGGATCGCCCGGTTGCTTTAAGAACCGAACAATTTGAGCTTCGACAAGACCTTCGCCTATTGGTGGAATTTTAATTGGAACTCGCGCCACTTTTTAGTACCTCATCGACTTTCGAACTGCGTCACAAACTTGAGCCACACTTGGCAATATATGCTCTTCTAAAATCGCATGGTAGGCGATATGAACGTCAGGGCGGGTGATTAGCTGAGGCGGAGCCGCCATCACATCCCAACTTTCAGGTCGAGATATTATCTCTGAAACAATCGCCTGGCCAAAGCTGCAAGTTACGTTATCTTCCTGCACGACAATCAACCGCCCTGTCTTGGCTACCGATTCCTGAATTGTTTTCCAATCACAAGGAACCAGTGTTTGGAGGTCAACTACTTCAAGAGCAATGTCCTCTTTCGCTAACTTTTCGGCAGCCTCGATTGCAACTTCAACGCAGTTGCCCCACACTACCGCCGTCGCATCTTGACCTTCAACCCTTACAATCGCTTCTCCAAGGGTTAACGGCTCATCCGGCACTGCTTGAAAATGCTTACGGAACAAGTGCTTTGGCAAGAGAAACAATACAGGGTCATCGCTTGCAATCGACGCCTTGAGTAACGATGAGGCATCGTGCGGGGTGCTTGGCATTACAATTTGCAACCCGGGAAGATGAGCATATAAGCCCTCGGCCGTTTGGCTATGCCAGGGACCACCGGATGGCAAATAAGCTCCACAGGGAGCAATCAACACCAACGGGCATTTGAATGCGCCATTTGAACGCCATCTTAAAGTCGCAATCTGATTGGCAATCTGATTGAACGCAGGAAGAGCAAAATCGATAAACTGTATTTCGAAGACCGGCTTATAACCCGCCATCGCAAGCCCGCCGCCGATACCCGCAATCGAAGCTTCTGCCAAAGGCGAGTTTACAATTCGCTCAGGGTATTTCGAAGATAAGCCCTTAGTGATCCCAAACACACCGCCCTTGGGGTCTTCGACATCCTCACCAAACATGATCACTTTAGGATCAGAAGCAAGCGCATTATGCAGCGTCTCATTCACCGCCGTTACCATCATCCAGGTCTCTTGTGGAGGTAAGTTCGATGTCTGCGGAGGCGGTGGCGGGGCAAGGATTTGCTCCATGG
>JBAXQP010000227.1 GCA_037131655.1 bacterium
ACCAAGGCCCCGGACCACATCGCGCAGCAAATTACATTGATGATTCCATGAATGTGATGGAGTGGCAGAAACAAGGGGATTCTGTCAGAAGCTTGCCATTTCCATGCCTCTACCAGACTTTCGATCTGAGCTTCAATATTGGCATGCGTTGTAAGAACACCCTTGGGTTTATCGGTCGTGCCACTGGTATACAAAATCATTGCAGGGCGTGTACTTTTTATGGCCGGAAGAACTATTTCTTTTTTTGTGTGATGTGATTCGATGACCAACAAACGCACATTTAATTTGTTGCATAAATCACTGATCTCATGTTTCAGTTCTTGAGTGGTAATTACTATGCTTGTGTTTGAATCGCTAAGAGAGTATTCCCATTCAGGCTGGGTGGCAGAAAGGCATAGGGGCAACATAATACCCCCAGCTCGCCAAATAGCCCATTGAACACATACAAAATCTGAATCGGCAGGGATGAACATCGCAACGGTGGAACTGTTTAAGTCACTTTCGTTTTCCAGTAGTTGTGCTGCTAATTGCTCAGATCGATCCAGCAGGTGTTGGTAGGTTTGTTCGCTGGATTCGTTTTTAAAAGCTATGGAATTGCGATGCAGCATTGCTCGTTTTATAATCGGTAGTTCGCTCATGTTCATCCAAAAATAGTGCGTATGAAAATAAAAATAACTGAAGGGCCAAGCAGGCACCCAAGCCCGGTATAGAAAGTTGCAGTCATCGCGCCATAAGGCACCAGCTTTGGATCCGTCGCTGCCAATCCCGCCATCACTCCGCTGTTGGTTCCCATTATTCCCCCAAAGATCATCGCTGCTCGAGGGTTATCTAATCCAATGTATTTGGCTAGGAATGGTGTAAGTATCATCACCAAAATTGCTTTAACCAAACCTGCCGCAACGCTTAATGCAATTACTTCGGAAGTTGCCCCTATGGCACTACCCGTCACTGGGCCGACAATATAAGTTGCAGAGCCCGCGCCAATCGTTGTAATACTGATTGCATCGCGGTAACCAAAAGAATATGCAACAGTTCCTCCAACTAAGAATGATAAGGTAATTCCTGTTAACAAAGAAAGTATTCCAACTAGACCGCTTTTGCCAAACTCTTCAGCTTTTACCCCAAATGCAGTTGCAACGATTGCTAAATCTCGAAGCATTGCGCCACCCATTAATCCAATGCCAGAAAGGGCGGCAATATCTGCGATACCTTGTTTTCCGTTCGTAATAATGCCCCCAATGCATGCCATGACTAACCCGATAAATATTGCGATTGCAGAGCCATGCAGACGGCCTCTTGTAAGTCGATCTGATAAAAAGTAAGAGATCCAGACCGTTGATCCCATGATGGCAAATGCGACTAATAAAGAATTCTTAATTAATACGATTTCCAATGATTGAAACGCACTTGGCATGAATCAACCCTTTGCAGGTGAATTAGAGTTTCCCGCTTTTACAAAAAAACCAACAAGTGCAAAGCTTGCCCCCACGGTTAAAGTGCCTGCAAGTAGTGCAACCGCCCCGCCTTGTAACGCTGCTAATACATTCTGGCTTGCAGCCATTGCTACGACGATTGGAATATAAATGGATCCCCAGAATGCAATTCCCGCTTCGGTGGGGGGCTTCATTCGCCCGCTGCGTTGCAGATAATCGCAGCTTATTATCAATAAAAGCATGGAGATGCCGACTCCACCAATATCCGCGTCAACTCCTGCAAGATTGCCTAGCATTCTGCCCATGGTCAAGCCCAATAGTAGGCATATTGAAAGTAATGCGGTTCCGTAAATGATCATGAATGCTCCAGATGTTTTTGCAGATGCAATGATACCATTTTTGTGCCCTGCGGGAAGCCATTTAGTGTTTTAGAAGGAAATGGATGGCATGCCAAAAGCTGAGAGATAAGGTGAATAAGTGTCTAACAAATAAAATATTTGATTGCGCGGAACTTTATTTAAGTTCAAGCGTCTAATAAGTGTATCTTTGCGAGAAAGTTTTAGCACTTCTAACTCTTGGAGGATTTTATGATTCGCACTTTTGTATCAATGCTTGCGCTCAGCGTAGCGTTTTTGTTTGTCACCGCAGATTGTTCTGCACAAAATCAAACCAAGGCCAAGAATAATCAAATGGTCGCTGGTACGATTAAATCTATCGATATTGCCAAAGGCATTTTGGTCATTAATCAAAAAGTAGGAAACGAAAAAGTCGACCGCGAGTTGAGCATCAGCGAAGATGTTGAATTTGATGTTGCGGGAAAGTTGTCTTCGGGTGTTGCTGGAATGGAGCTTCTTAAAGTTGGCGCCAGTGTAAAAATTAAATGCGATAAAGATGTTAAAGTTCTCAAAGTTACTTCGAAGTAACGTTTGAATTAATAAACTCAAGCGAAGCTGAATTCTATCAGCTTCGCTTTTTTGTTTGGTAGAAAGAAAAAGCGATCGAGAATTAACTTTTAGAGAAACTTGTATTTCTGCAAGTTCAATGGATCTATGATGAACCGGAGCAACGGGCCCTTCTAGTCGGCCGGTGTTTCGCATCGGGGCCGGTCAGGTTGAACTGGGCGTCCTGAACTAGAGTGTTGTACGCCGCTGGGTCCTGATCGCGGATGGCCTGCCATTGCTTCTTTGATGCTGCCTCCACTTTTCGCCCTTCGTTTAATTGACATCCTTCCCGAGTTCTTTCATGGCCGCTTTTACGCGCTCGGGCTTCCAGTACCCGATCGGGTCGAAGATTTGCGTCCCAGGGTACATCTTCATCATTTCGTCTATCTGCTTTGCCGAGAGGGCAGCCTTGCCGACCCGCATCATCTGCATCCGCTCCTTCCTGGGCACCAAGGCCAGTCCCTTGGCGGTCACGTCGGTCATCCCGACATAGAGATTGTCCAGCTCCGTCATCCCTTCGAGCGCAGCCATCCCCTTGTCGGTAATCCTGGTGCCGTCCAGGCCTAGGTCGTGCAGTTTCGTCAGCCCGGCGAGCGATGGCATCCCGTTGTCGGTGACCTTGGTCCTGTTAAGCACCAGTGACTTCAGATTCTTCATGCCCTCCAAGGCGCGTGTGTCGTCGTCGCCGAAATTCGTGCCTAATAGAAATAGATCTTCCATCTTAGACAAGCCGGCCAGATGCACCCACCCGGCAGGGGTGATCGTTTTGCTGTTCGTCCAGAATCGCTTCATCTCTTTCATCTGGCCGATCCGTTTCATGCAGGCATCGTCGACGTAGTCCCCGAATAGAGTGAGTTGTTCCAGGCTCTCGACTCCATTGAGAAACTTTAGGAAGCCGGCCGGGGTGATGGCGGACTGGGTGTGGTTGAACGTCTTCAGCCCCTTAATCTGCGCGGCGTAACCGATGACCTCATCTGTCACGAGGTAATCGCCGAGGCTCAGATACGTCAGTTTCGTCAGTTTCGGCAGGATGGCGAACGCATCGGCCGGCACGTCGGACTTGTAAATCTCAAACCCCCTCAGGTTTGTCAGGGAGGCCAGGGCGGACATCCCGTCCTTCGTGTACTTTCCGTAGTAGATCGTGATCCGCTCCAACTCGGGCAGTTGACCGAGGAGGCGGAGGTTCTCGTCGGTGGCGTTGTTCGCCACTTCGCCGTTCTGAGCCAGCCCGAGATTGATCTGGGGCCCGCCACCTTTCGCGGAGATGGTCAGGCTGCCGACCAAGACCTTGTTCGCCTTGAGTTTCGCCAGAACGGCTTCGCGATCCGCAGGGGATAGCTTCGCCGGTTCGTCCGCAAGTGCGGAAGCCGTTGTTACAAACAGTAGCAGGGTGATGGCCGCAGGTCGAATAAGGTTCAGGGTTTTCATGTTTGCCTATGGGTTAGTTCGTTATCGCTAACTCATTGCTTTTTTGCGGGGATTCGCAACTCAATCTCATCGATCTGAAGCGGGGTTTTCGTCTCGAGAGTGCGCTGCAACTCGAGAAACTTGTTGCGTTGCGACCACGCGGTAGAGGCGAAGTCGTAATCTCTGTTTCGGTAAACATCGTTGTTCAGAATGATTTGGACGTTAATGCCGTAGAAACGGGTGATATTGCCGGCGAAGCGAGCCTTCAACTCGTACCCGCGGCGGGCATAGTAGTCACTGGCCTGTGAGTACTTGCCGGCTGTGTAAAGCTCGTTCCCGCTGCGAATCGTGTCTTTTACATAGCCGACAAAACTCTGCCAAGTCTGATCGGTATCTGGCGCTTCCATCGCTTCGTCGATAATGCCGTTGATTCCGTGAGCGACGCCGTTTCGCGCCAGAATATCGGTTTCGACAATCTGAACGCCCTGAATCGTACGTTTCGCCCCTTCGCGAACGAGATCGATGCGTGCGTTAATCTGCGAATTGAAACGCAGGAAATCGATTGAATTAGTGGTAAGAATGCGCCCAAAAACGACGTGCCTCAACAGTACGGCACGAAGGCGCTCGCGGTTGGCAGGATCCTTGAGCATCTTGAGGCGTTCTTTGAGCGC
>JBAXQP010000228.1 GCA_037131655.1 bacterium
GTCGACCATATTCTGAAGATGTTGATAGGAAAACGCCCGATCACCACCCCCGCTTAAGAGGAACTGGTCGATCTGCTCGTAATAGCCCTTCTTGGTATCTTCATAGGAGTCAAAGTACGCTTTTATTCGATCGGCAAGACCACTGGCGGCGCTATAGGCGCTTCGGAATGCTGCATAGCTGTTTGGCTGAACCGTATCCTTTCTCAATGCCTCATCAATTAGCGCAATCACGTGGTCCTTGAACTGCTGCATCTGGGTGTTATCCATCTCCGTCCACTCACGCCTATGGATCTCTTTGTCTGCTTTAGATGGGGTATAGGTTTGTGCGGAGACTTTCTGGGCGGTGTCTCTACCGGTCATAACATCTATAGTTTTCTGTTTTGAGATCGTACTTGGGTCAACCGATTTTAAACACATGCCATGTGAGCTGGAATAAGCTGTATAGGTCGCCAAATATTCGCTAGTGAGCGCGTGATTGGTGAACGTATACTCCCTGATCAGATGAGAAATATAGTTGAACACACATCGCACGGAACCGATAAGCTCCTGCGCCAGGTATTCCATCACCTTGCATAAGTCGTTATAAATCGCCTCATTGATTTCGGCCGCTTTCTCAGGGTCTCCGTTGTAGATGAGATCGATGAACCCATATTCTGAAGGCATATCCTCAAGAACTTTCTGCTTCCTCTCACCGTATTCGCCCCTACACTTGTAATAGAGAAGGAAATCCTGTTTTGTGCCTTCTGTCAACACCTTTTTCACAGCATCACCCTTCAAAGCGGTCCAGAAACCGATGTCATTTTGAAGTTCCTTAAAGGCAGCATTGAAATCATCGCCATCGAGTTCCAGCCAGCCTTGGTATTTCTTGAGCATTTTCTCTGCATGAATGTACATATCATCTGTTGCTTTGAGTGAGCCGCGGAGTTCGATGATTTTCTTGCTAATCTCTTCTACCTGTTTAGTCCATGCGGCGGCCTTATCAGTCATCCCGTCTTGTGTAGCTTTCGCGATGTCTTTCCACATCACATCCTGCTGCTTATGGAGCAACTCTAGTTTGTCTGTAATCGGTTTGAGTACCCCCGCTTTTCCTGCGATCGTCTTTTCCGAATACTCGGTTAATTCCTTAGTTACCTCTTTCTGAGTTGTTACCAGAGCTAATTTACTGCTTTTTTCGAGCGTTTCCTTCTTCGCCTTCCCCGTCCATGCAAGCGAATACGATCCCATTTCTACCAAGAAACCGATCATGTTGTTAATCACTTCTTCAGCAACCTTGGCGCGAAGGTTGTATGCAAGTTCGAGGTTTTTAAGTAGAGCGGTTGACTGCACCACATAGTCGCTTATGACGATCGCTTTGTTACTGAGGTCTTGGAAGTTGTCTTGAAGCTCCGCTAATCTCATTTTCGCGATATGAGTCAAGAATTTTCGAACGTATACATCCAAAGCGGGAGCAAGGGTGGACGATAGCTTCATAGCATCGACACATGTTTTGGATAACGGTTGAAAAAATGTCGGCTCCGGCTTCATCTCGCAGATTATCGGTACTGCGGTAGCAGGCGTTGTTGTTGGGCGATGTGGATTAGTGAACCTGTAACAATGCTTATCAGGATCGTAAGCACCGTTCCAGCTTTCATTCTCACCCGCTTGGAACTCAGCCTGGATATCGTCGATAGTTATCTCTTTCGGGTCATCTTTTGTAATGGTGATGCCGGCTTCAGGGGAGCTAAAAATGGCTTTGGCGTAGACCATCAGGTCAGCCAGTTTTAACACCTCCTCGGCATCTTGTCCAGGCATAAGCTCTTCGACATAGCCTGAGAATTGCTCCCAGCCCGCTTTGCCGACAGCAAGATAGCCCTTGAACTTCCTGTCATCGGGGTTGGGGAAAATAATTTCAGCGTCTGAGCTAGTCGCGTACTGATCTGGTTCTCGCATTAGACCTACATCCAGCGCAGATGCTCCAATAGCAGGCGCAGAAAGGGTGAAATTGAGTTGCTCTCGATGTGTTTTTAGGTAAAACGGGGTCGTATCCGTGACTTCGACTACTAGCGAAACCCCTTCCCAACGGAAATTCTTGTCCGCGCAGTTTAAGGTGAGCTTTACGCTGTCAGTCGAGATCGGAATATCTTTTCGATAGAACTCTGAGACAGTTCCGTCTGGTTTAGTTTTCGAGAGATGGAATCGACCCATAATCGTCTTTGTACTGCATTGAATTTTTAGGGTTTTAGAAGGGATGTTCCCGCCGCTTGACTTCTCCGGTGGTTTGAATTCAACAGATGCCAAATCTCGCTTTTGACCATCACCAGGAAGAAACCTTGGAACACCTAATTGGAATATAATTCCTCCTGGCACTGGAGGAAGAGTGGCTTTTCGTAGAAAATCTGCCATCTCGCCCTGAGTAATCTTGAAATCAAGCTCCGCCCCCAGCATTGGGACGTAATCTTTGTGCTCGAAGCTGTAGGTCTCACAAACCGCCGTTACTTCGAGTCTTTCTCCTCTAACAGCATCGACTACGAGCGGGTCGTCATTTGGTTTGACGCCAATTCGATTCGGCGGAGGCTCAAGATAGACCGTGACAAGCCCCGAAACCTCTGGGAGCATCGCATCGACGGGCACTGGTGACCAAGGCAGAGGGGGCGCGGTGGGTTTTGCGATCACCTTCAAAGTGAAGCCCAATTGTTGAGTAAATACTTTCGGATCGGGTTTATCGACTGAGACGGTGAACTGGGCGGTGATGTGGTCGGCGAGTACTGACTTGTCTGAGACTTTTAGGATGTTGTTCTTAATGGCCGGGGCAGCTGAGGAATCGGGGGCATCCTCGACTTTAAAATCATTAACGAGCTGCTGCGGAACGGCGTCTGTTTTTGAGATTATCTGCGCCTTGATGACCGCCGTGTCCCACGTTTTCGTCGCATCATTCCACTTGAGTGTATTGCCCATGCCTACTCACCCTCCAAAAACTTCATTTCGTACCCACCCTGGATTTCTACGGTTACTGTTCCTGATGTGATAGCGCCTGCCGCCTCTGCAGTGATATTGAGAACTTTTTTACCGGGTTGTAATGTCTGCTCCGAAGAAATTTGCATTTGGAGAGAGCCTTGTCCGGCAATCGGATTGACTATTAGACCGATCGGCGCTTCAACTCTTATCATTGCTTCAGGAGCTGGTATAGGATTACCTGAAGCGTCAACTCTCCACGCCGTAGCAGTCACTTGAGCCGTCTGGCCGGTGTTTAATTCAACCTGGTCGCGGTTGAGTTGAAGTATATAGTTTTTTGGCTGATCCGATTGGTTCTTTGAACTTGGTTTCTGCTTGTTCCTAAGGTTGTTGATGGCCGCTGCCGCCGCAGCAACGGCCGCCATTCCGCCAACTATTAATGTCCATGGGGGAGCGATGGGTTGTTTACCTTTGGCATATTCTGTCCTGAAAGCGTAATGCATAGCATCTGCAACATTCATAACCCGCGAGGTTATATTAGGAATTGTATGCGGATACATCAATCCCCGCGCTTCGACACTGAAAACAATAGTGCGGTTTTCATCATTAGGCGTAGGTTCGGCCCATTGAATTCTTACACTAGTGATATTTGAAGTGTTGAGTTCGAGTTTTGGAACCTGTTTGTTGACCTTGATGCTCCAGCGGCTATCATTCCACTGGTACTCACCCATATTCGCCTTAACGCCGAATACAAAAGAAGCGATATAGAGCGGTGCCAGCGAGTTCTTTTGCGCCCCACCGGTGTCATCGAGAACGCTCGTGAACATATATTCTGAACTGCCTGGCTGTAATTCACCCGGCATGATCCCTTTGACTGATTCGACGGCTTTCTTAGCTGCTCTATCCAGTGGGTCGTCAGTCGTAGGAGGTTGCTTTGGCTGCTGCCCGAATAGAGGCAGAGTGAAGACCAGTAGGAGCAAAACCAAGCCATATATAATGCCTGATGGCGCCTGGCGACTGAAGTCGCGGCTGTTACTGGCAAAGTCCGCCTGCGCGGACTCCGAATAATCCACGTAGGTGGTTTTTGCTATCAATAGCTGTTGTTTCAACCGCCAAGCAAATCCCTTTTTCAACCCATTAACTTTATCTTTGCAACGCTTCATTCGACAAACCTCATCTCGTATCCCTGACCAGCGGTTAAATTTACAGATTCGCTGATCTGGCTGCCGCCAACGGAGGCGTTGATCATTAATTTGCCTGGGGTTGGGGTTTTATCGGGTAAAAGTGAGACGGTACAACTCACTTGCCCCGTTCCTGCTGGTGGGGCGTAAGCAAAACCGGTTACACCGGGCGCTAATGAGAGCTGAATGGCAGCGCCGGATGCAGGTTTTGGCACACCGTCTTCACCCACTTGCCAGACGGCAATAGCAAGCTCTTTGGGTTCTTGAATCTCAAGCCTTTTCACGCTGAGTTGGAGTATATAACGAATGGGTCTTGGGGTTGGGT
>JBAXQP010000229.1 GCA_037131655.1 bacterium
GTAATATAGCTTGGAAGACATAAGAAATCGATATAGGAGGTCGTCAAAAGGTATGGCAGCAGTCGGCAAAGTTGTTCAAGTGCAAGGTCCTGTGGTGGATTGCAGGTTTCAACCTGATACACTCCCAGGCATCCTAAACGCCGTTCGAATTGAGGACCCTGAAAAGAGTATTAACGTGACCTGCGAGGTAGCGCAGCATCTGGGTGATGATGTCGTTAGATGTATCGCTCTTGCCTCTACCGACGGTCTTGTTCGTGGGATGGATGTAATTGATAGCGGTGGCCCGATTACCGTTCCTGTTGGCGAAGGGACGCTAGGTCGTATGTTCAACTTGTTAGGTGAACCGGTCGATGGTAAAGGCCCTGTTCAAATAGAAAAGCGCATGCCCATCCATCGCAAACCCCCGAAATTCGATGAGCAGAGTGTTAAAGTCGAGATTCTCGAAACCGGCCTCAAAGTTGTTGACCTTCTTGTCCCATTTAATAAGGGCGGCAAGATTGGCCTCTTCGGAGGCGCCGGCCTTGGCAAAACGGTTCTTATTCAAGAATTAATCCGCAACATTGCAACAGAGCACAAAGGAGTTTCCGTCTTCGCCGGTGTAGGCGAGCGGACGCGCGAAGGGAACGACCTATATCGGGAAATGACAGAGTCTGGTGTTATTAAACAGACTGCGATGGTTTTTGGCCAGATGAATGAACCGCCAGGTGCGCGTTTACGTGTTGGGCTAACCGCTTTGACTATGGCGGAGTATTTCCGCGATGAAGCGAATCAGGACGTACTTATCTTCATCGATAATATCTTCCGCTTTGTTCAGGCAGGTTCCGAAGTATCGGCGCTACTTGGTCGTATGCCGAGCGCTGTCGGTTACCAGCCGACACTTGCAACCGAAATGGGTGACCTGCAAGAACGAATTACATCGACTCAAAAAGGTTCTGTAACTTCTGTCCAGGCGATTTACGTGCCTGCGGATGACCCGACCGATCCCGCCCCTGCCACAACGTTCGCATTCCTCGATGCTTACGTTTATCTGGAGCGCCGAATTGCTGAAAAGGCGATTTATCCTGCGGTCGACCCGCTTGCATCGACATCAAAGAACCTTGACCCGCATATCGTGGGCGAAGAGCATTATGAGGTTGCCCGAAACGTTCAACAGATACTGCAGCGCTATCGTGAGCTTCAGGATATCATCTCCATCCTCGGCATCGATGAGCTCTCAGATGATGACAAGCAAATCGTTAATCGAGCGCGAAAGCTGGAACGGTTCCTGTCTCAGCCGAACTTTGTCGCTGAGCAGTTCACAGGTAACCCTGGCCGATACGTTTCTGTGCAAGACACCGTAAGTTCGTTCAAGGGAATTATCGAAGGCAAATATGATGACTTGCCTGAGCAAGCGTTTTACATGTGCGGCGGCATCGAAGATGTCCTTGCAAAGGCTGAGGCGTTTAAAGCTTAACGGGAGATTGATCGAATGGCACGTGAATTTAAAATCTCCATCGTTAGCCCTGATAGGACTGTAGTTGACGAGCTTGCAGTCTCGGTCATTGCGCCCGGTATTCAAGGCTATCTTGGCATACTCGCCGGGCACGAACCCCTCATCACCGAGCTGGCAACTGGCATTATCACTTATCGCCGACCTGATAACTCAGATGAGAATGTGGCTGTCAGCGGGGGTTGTCTAGAAGTTTCTGAAGGTCAAGTGATTGTTCTTGCTGATACTGCCGAGCGAGCTTCCGATATCGATATTGCACGAGCAGAAATGGCTGCTGATAGAGCGCGTGATCGTTTACTTGGTCGAGAACCTGGAACCAATCTTGAACGCGCTAACCTATCTTTGGTACGAGCCATCAACCGCGTACGTGTAGTTGGGGGACGTCGCTAGTTTCTCAATAATCTGATTTTTAAACCTTCATTTAACCTTCCCTGATCTATTCAGGGGAGGTATAACATTTTTTATTCCCAAGACTAATCGGGTATTGTTCTTTATGAAAAAAGTGCAAAATCCTCTGATTTAATCACACTACTTGCCATGCAGGCTAAGTACACTTAGGGTGAAAGAGAGAGGCCAACATGGAAGGAATTACCTCCCCAAAAGGGTTTAAAGCGGCGGGAGTACGGTGCGGTATTAAAACTCGCGGGAAAGACCTTGCGATGATCGTATCCGACTATCCGGCATCTTGTGCGGGTGTTTTTACGACAAATCGAGTGCAGGCTGCCTCGGTAGTCTATTCGCGAGAAGTGGTTTCTCAGGGTCGAATGCGTGCGATTGTTGTCAATAGCGGATGCGCCAATTGCTGCACAGGCCAACAGGGTGAGGCCAATAATAGGCGGATGGCTATTCTAGCCTCCGAAGTTCTTGATATACCTAGCCATGAAATCGCTATCGCTTCAACTGGTGTTATCGGCGCACAATTGCCGATGAATCAGGTCGAAACAGGAATACGACAAGCCGCCCGTTTATTAACACGCGAAGCTGGTGGTAACGAGGCGGCTGAAGCAATCATGACAACTGATTTGGCTCCTAAAAAAGCTGCTTCTGCCTTCGAGATAGAGGGCAATTGGGTGAGGATCGGCGGCATCGCCAAAGGCAGCGGAATGATTGCTCCCAATATGGCAACAATGTTGGCTTTTCTAACAACCGATGCCTTGATAAGCCCTGCGCTGCTTCAGAACGCCCTTGCCTCAGCCACTGACCGCAGTTTCAACTGCATGACCGTTGATGGCGATACAAGTACAAACGATAGCCTGATAATTATGGCAAATGGCGCAAGCAAGGCTAAGATTGAGCCCGACACGCCGGCTTATGAAGAGTTCTATAACACCCTCGAAACGGTTTGCATATCACTAGCAAAACAGGTCGCACGAGATGGCGAGGGCGCTACCAAACTAATTGAGATATTGGTGAAGGGCGCTCCAAGCCAGATGGATGCGCGAAAAGTTGGCAAGACAATCGGCGAGTCGCCATTAGTGAAAACCGCAATGTTTGGTTCCGATCCAAATTGGGGCCGTATTATGGCAGCCGCCGGTCGAAGTGGGGTAACGTTCGATCCAGATGACGCCACTCTCGATATCGTTGGCTCACGAGTTTTCGAGTACGGTCAACCCACGAGTTTTAATGAAGCTGAAGTATCTCAGATGCTGAGACGTCCTGAAGTCAGCATCGTCCTAGACCTAGGCGCAGGCCAAGACGAAGCCACTGTCTGGACCTGCGACCTGAGTATGGATTATATACGAATTAACGCTGATTATAGAACGTAAAAGGCTGATAGCTTTTAAGCTATATTTGAAAGAGGTGGTTACCATTTTGCCGCATGATCCGGGTGCACAGGCTGAAGTTTTAATACAGGCGATGCCTTATATTCGCCGCTATCGTGGCAAAACTGTCGTCATTAAATACGGCGGGGCGGCGATGGTGGACGAGTCGATGCGAGCGGGAGTAATGCAGGACCTCGTCTTGCTTCATTATGTGGGCATTCAGCCGATCCTCGTCCATGGCGGTGGGCCTGAAATTAACGAGGCCATGGGGAAATTCGGCAAAGTCCCGCAATTTATCCAAGGCTTGCGGGTAACCGATGCCGAAACGATGGAAATTGTCGAGATGGTGCTGACCGGCAAGACGAATAAAGCTCTCGTGAGCGAGATTCACCGACAGGGCGGTCAAGCAGTCGGACTATCTGGCAAAGATGGCAATATGCTTGTTGCCCGAAAAGTTGAAGGCGAAGTTGATTTGGGTTTTGTCGGCGAGATCGTCAAAGTTAATCCCCATGTCATCAATGCCCAGATAGCTGCGGAGTATATCCCTGTTATTAGTTCTGTAGCGGTCGGTGATAATGGTGAAAGCTACAACGTAAATGCCGATCATGTTGCCGGAGCAATTGCAGTCGCTCTAAAGGCAGAAAAATTGATATTACTCACGGATGTGCCCGGGGTGCTTAGTAATAAAGACGACCCCCAATCGCTCATCTCAGTGCTTACCATAGCTGAAGCAAAGAAAATGATTCAGAATAAGAAGGTCGATAAGGGCATGACCCCTAAATTGGATGCGTGTCTAACGGCTGTGAATGGCGGAGTCGATCGAGCGCATATTTTGGATGGCCGCATGCCGCATGCGATTTTAATTGAAGTGTTTACCGATTGTGGAATAGGAACGATGATCCGAGGTTAATTAGATGAAATCTTGTACAGATGTTGAAATGATACGAGCTTGGAATGATGCAAATGTGATGTCAACCTATATGCGTCCTGAGCCTTTATTTGTGAGGGGACAGGGAACGCGTCTTTGGGATTCCAAAGGGAAGTCCTACCTTGATTTCGTATCTGGTATCGCGGTCTGCAGCGTTGGCCATTGCCATCCGAAGCTTAGTCAAGCAATCGCCGAGCAGGCGGCAGCGCTTATTCATGTTAGCAACCTCTACCT
>JBAXQP010000230.1 GCA_037131655.1 bacterium
ATTTTAAAATTTCATATCAAAATACAATCTTTAATAAAGTTTTTAAAAATGTTGGTATTCTTTCAGTTATAGAGTTTTTAGATTTAGAAAACAAGCCTTTGTCAATTGTTTCTTTTTGTTATCTTTTGCAGTTTTGTTATGAACATAATGAAAAGATTTTAGAAGGGATAGAGAAGCCAGTATTTCTTGAAAATACAAAAAAGCCATTACAAGCGAGCACTAGAGTTACGTGGCCTAACCACGAAACTCTGGAGGAGGAAAGATGAAGAGAATATCTGCAGTAACGGCGGTCTTAGCTGCGTTCATCGTACTCTGTTTCGCAGGTACGGCGTACGCGCAAGAGAACTGGGTTAGCGTCCAGCTTGACTATAATCTTTATGGACATGTCTGGAACACCGATACTGGTGCTTTTGGGGGACTAGGTGTACCTTACTGCGCTCCCACCGCCACGATCAACTCATTCAGATTCCTGGAGAAGAGCAACCCTCTAATCTACGGAACGACATTAACAGGTGGGGATGCCAACATAGTTGCATCCCGTAACGCACTCGCGGTTCAAATGAATACCATCATTAATGCTGGCACGACCGACAAGGACTGGTGGGAAGGCAAGGTGGACTGGATTGAGGCAAGGAAGCCGGGAATAACCATATACAGTGGTATGGTCGCCCCGGGAGTCAACTTCGCGTTGTGGAAGTATAATCAGTGGCTCACAAATGCCTATCCCACGTGGGACTGGCTATGGACTCAACTCAATAACAAGGAAGACGTGGAGTTGAAGATCAACCCAGGCTCGGAAACTGCTCACGCTCTAACTCTTACCAGTCTCAAATTCAATGACCTCGACTCGGATGGCATCTGGGACTTGCTCGAACCGCGTAAGATCGACTACCTCGATCCGAACAACCCCACGCAATTGTTTGAGTCCGACTTGTTTCTAAACGAGTTTGGCGCTCTTAAGTTCAACTGGCATAACAACGGGTTTAACAACCCAACGGACGTATTTATCTCAATGGCTTTCAGGGAGAGTGTGCCCGAGCCAAGTACGATTATCGTATTGGCTTGTGGTTTAGTATCACTTTTCGGACAAAGACGACGCAGGGTGTAGCTTATTGAGCTGCCCCTAAATCATTAGTCAAGCCCACCGTTATTAACATTACGGTGGGCTTATTTTACTTGCCCTTTATAGTCAAACAATCTCGATTCTGACTATTTCCCAATATCGCTTTAATGTTTTATTGGAAGCTGCAGGAGATTAAAGGAAGGGTTAAGCTGCCCTTCGTGGACGCTTATCCGCCCAGGTGTCTTAGCGGGTCCCACCGTTGGCCTTAAGTATGCTCGTCTACTGACATGGAGCAAGTCGGATTAGTTCCATTTGAACTGATATTATCTGCCTTCCTAATTGACCTAGCCCCAGGGATGTTGTAACATAATGAAATTGGCCACGTTGGGGGGGTGTCACATTCTCATCTCCGTGAAGTCAACGTATCAAGCCCATTGATTGGGCTTTTTGGGTGTGTCATACTTCAATTAACTGCAAGAAGTTGGAATGGAGCTTAAATGAACATAATCTTAATGGTGTTTGATTCGCTTCGTAAGGACTGCATCGGCTGTTACGGCAAACCTTATTGGGGTGAGGTGAAGACACCTAACTTCGATGCGTTAGCCAAAGAGTCGCTAATGATGACTCGGGCATATCCAGAATCGCTGCCGACATTGCCGACCCGTCGAGCGCTCTATACCGGAAAGAGAACCTATCCTTTTGATAAGGGCAATTTTTGGTTAAAAGGTGATTTCTACGGCTTTCCCGGTTGGGGAGCAATTCCTGAGGATCAGCCAACACTTGCGGAAATGCTCTCTGAAGCCGGCTATCGAACAGCGTTGGTTTCCGATGTTTGTCATATGTTCAAGCCATCCAAGAACTTTACTCGCGGCTTCAATCAATGGACTTTCCTTCGCGGTAATGAGACTGACAGTGCAAGAAGCGGCCCCGCATTAACGGAGAAGGAAGTTGAAGCATGGGTACACGAATCCATACGAACCCCTAGGTGGATGACTTGGGCTCGGGATGCGGTTATGAATATGAAAGGTCGCGTGCATGAAGAAGACTACTGCAACGCGCGAGTACTTATCGAAGCCTCGAAGTGGATCGAGGAAAATCAGGATGCTAAGAACTTCTTCTTGACCATCGAAAGCTTCGACCCTCACGAGGCCTGGTTTGTGCCTGAGTATTACCGACGCATGTACGATAATAGCGATAGTTTCAATCAGGTGTTATCCTTTTATGAGGAAGACTGTGCGCTTCCAGAACCGCTTCGAGTACGAACCCGCGCTAACTATAGCGGATTGGTGACGATGTGCGATCGCTGGTTCGGCCATTTGATGGACACGCTTCGAGCAACAGGCCGATTGGATGACACGTTAATCATCTTCACTTCCGATCATGGCCACTCGATTTTCGATCGAAATTATATCGGTAAGCGCCCATACCCCTCAACTCCAGAAGTGTACGATATACCGATTCTGATTCGTCACCCGGAAGGGATTGGAGCCGGTAAAAAGAGTGATATGTATGTTCAGCACCATGACATCTCTGCCGTAATTATGGAAGCTGCGGGCGTGAAGCCGGTTGAACCAATGGATGGAATCCCGTTCTATAAGGCAGCGCTGGAAGGTGGCGCTCCAATTCGGGATCATGTCACCGTCGGATGGGGTTCAACACCAACGGTAATTAAGGATAACTGGTGGCTTAACTGCAAGGTAGACGGAACAGGTGTTTTGTTGCGCGATCTTAGCGTAAATGACCCCTTCGCTGCCAATGTTGCGGACAAGTACCCGGAAGTGGTGGATGAGCTCTTTGCCATGGCGCTCAAAGATGCCGACGGCAAGATCCCTGATTGGCTTTTCGATTATGATTGGCCTTGATCTGACACTAGCAGATTATCTGATAGAGAAATTGAAGGAGTGTCAGATGACAACAAAACAGAAGATTATCCGCAACAAAGTAGGACTGCTTGAGTTGGAATACGCAAGGGAACCGTGAACTTCGCTACTGGTAAGGTTCATTATGTTGGTATTACACTATGTTACCGTTGAAATGAACGGTGGGGGTTAAGCTGCCCGGGATAGACTCGAACTACCGCTACCTGAACCAGAGTCAGGCGTCCTGCCACTAGACGACCGGGCACCGAATTGCGGAAATAATTATACCATACGACGCCAGTTATGGCAGGCTTTTTCTTCTTAGCTATTTCTTCCTGCTAACCTGTTCTACTTTGTCTACGTAATGTGATAGAATCAAATGGCGCAAATTGCGCGATAAAAGGTAGTGCTATCATGCCCCAGGACAGTATTGTAATTCACGGCGCGCGGGAACATAACCTTAAAAATATCACCATTGAGCTTCCGCGTGACCGGCTGATTGTTATAACGGGAATTTCCGGATCGGGTAAATCCAGCTTGGCGTTCGATACGATTTATGCAGAAGGGCAGCGCCGGTATGTGGAAAGCCTGTCGGCCTATGCGCGTCAATTTTTGGGTCAGATGGACAAGCCCGATGTCGACCATATCGAAGGGCTATCCCCCGCCGTTTCTATCGACCAGAAGTCCACCAGCCGAAACCCGCGTTCGACCGTTGGGACTGTGACCGAGATTTATGATTACTTGCGTGTCCTATTCGCGCGTGCAGGTACCCCTCACTGTCCGAACTGCGGCAAGCCAATCGCACGCCAGACGGTTGAACAGATTTTGGATACGGTGATGGCTCTGCCTGATGGGAGCAAAATACAGGTTTTAGCTCCGGTGGTGCGGGGGCGAAAGGGCGAGTATAAGCAAGTTTTCGATGACATCCAAAAGCAGGGTTATGTGCGCGTGCGGGTTGATGGCAAGATGTATGAGGTCACCGACGACATCAAACTCGACCGATATAAGCAGCATACGATTGAAGTTGTTATCGACCGCTTAGTGGTCAAAGAGGGGCTTGAGCAGAGGTTGTCGGCATCGCTTGAGACCGCATTGAAGCTGGGCGATGGGATAGTTGCTTTACAAGTGGTGGATGGGGAAGAGCTGTTATTTAGCGAGCATTTTGCCTGCCCCGATTGCGGCATTAGCGTGGGCGAAATCGAGCCGCGCACCTTCTCATTCAACAGTCCTTATGGCGCTTGTCAAGAATGCCACGGCCTTGGCACTCGCACTGAGTTTGACCCTGAATTGATAATCCCCGATAGGAGCAAGAGCATCGCCCAAGGTGCCATTGCGCCTTTCGTGCATAAGAATGGCGAGTTGAAGGGTTGGTATCCTGAGTTGTTCGAGGGCGTAGCCAATAGGTTTGATTTCAGCGTGACAGTTCCTGCCAAAGAGTTGTCGAAAGAAGTCATTGATTTCCTGATGAACGGAGT
>JBAXQP010000231.1 GCA_037131655.1 bacterium
CCTACAACTCTGCGAAAGGCAATGAGCTTCACTACTTATCAACAATACCAACAGTTTGTCAGTGGCGGGACCTACTTGGTAACATGTGTTGAACACAGCAGTCACTTCACGCCATCGCAATATCAATTTGACTATTTCGTATTTCATCAGATTGATAAACAGATCAGTCCAGGGATCGAACCTCAAGATGCGGCTATATTGCTTGCAGATGCAATAAAGATGGGCGATCAGCACATATTGCAGGATTACAACGAGCTCTTCGAGATACTGGGTTGCACATCTCCGGCCGATATGGATGTGTTAGCCTTGATATACCGCATGAATACGCAACCGCTAGAAACACTAACAGATGAGGTTGTACAACGAGTATGCAGCTTCCTTGTCACCGGAAATGAAAACACGCGCTCTATCCGCCTGGAAGCCATACATAACTACACAAAAAGCGCAATGCTTGGCAATAACCTGAACAAGCTCAAGATTCTTCTGCCAACCTTCCATCAGTTATCTCAAGGATATGCAGAGGACGTGTTTGTTAATGAATGTGTAAAGTTCTTACAACTACAGATGGAGACTGCAAGTGGCATTGACACTTGTGAGCTCTATGTCATTGAATTAGCATCAATTGAAGCTCTAACACTTATTGTGCGAGAGAGCACAACACCAAGCGACTGGATTGGTTTCCTGAAAAATTCAAATCCTGATGAGGCAACCTTACGTAAGTGGATGCGTTTCCTTGGATATGTAGCCTTTGAGTCTGGACGACGTGGTCAGAACCTTCTATGGAAGGCTTTGGCAAACTGGTCTGAACGCCACCAGAGTATGGTTTA
This sequence comes from bacterium, assembly GCA_037131655.1. Taxonomy (NCBI): domain Bacteria; species bacterium. Next base: position 828 of record JBAXQP010000231.1, read on the forward strand.
CATTGAAATGATATCACCTCTAATCGCCACGGAGCGACTGGAGCTACCATTAGCTTTTTTAAGAGAGCTGATTTCGATTTCCCCAGAGATTAATGGCAATCAGGGAGCAACCGGGTATGTTCGGGCGAGAGTTGACTTAATAAAGCACGGGGTCAAGTCGCAAGATAGCGGATGTTCTCAAGATATCATAACACTTGTCGACTATATTTATAGCAAACGAGACATCAGCCAATATTTTCAGATTATTCTCGACAACCTCACCTTCTCACCCGAGGCTATCGTATACGTTACTGCGAATATAAGAAGGAAAGCGCCACAAATTGAAAATCAATGCATTGGTCTTATCGCTCTTTCAACGCAAGACTTGTTACCGCCACTATTAATCGCTTTCGCCAATAGCAATACTGAATCTGTTGTGGCTATAAAAATAATTGATGCTATAGGGGATTCGCAAAAGCTCTTAGCTTTGTTGAAAGCTATCATCAATATGATTGACTCACAGCCGAGTGATCGTGTCGTACAAATAGTTACGACTATTACGCAAAGGGTAGTAAATGGTATTCAACGTATTGACGATATTGATGCCTTGCTTCGATCCATGCGATCCCCTAAAAATTATATTGAAGCACATGGCTATTTACTGATTACTAAGGCTCGATTAACCCCAGAATTATTAGTATATTCTTCGGAAGAAGAAATACGAGCAATGAGCGCTGTTTCAAAGCAGTACTTTGATGCCATGTCATCTAACACATCTCGTGATATCAAGAGGGCCTATCTGTCTTACTGTGCTTCCTTGCTCAATTATCAAGTTATGCAAAACTATGAATGGAAGAGTATTGTATCTGAATATCTGGAGATTCCCTCACTGTATGTTGATAATGTGAATACCTACGCAATGTATGTGGGGGTTGCATATGAATCTGTAGCCAATAAGCACTTTATGGACATTGGCGAGAAGTTTGCTGATATTTTTGTTACGACAATGAAGGATGAGTTCAGTAAGCAACTTTGTGAGCTGTTTGCCGAGAAAGTAAAACAAGTCGCGCGCCGATCAAGCGAACGTAAAGACTATCTTCTAGCGGTATTGAAATGGTACGAGCAACGTCCATCAGCACTATCTGCAATCCAGGTAAAGTCATTTGCAATTGTGCTGAAGATATTGGATAAGCGAGATATCGACTCCGTGGATGCATCATTACGCCGAGTACATCGTTCGGGTCAGTTTTTGAACTGGTGGTCGGAATGCCACTATGAAGCGACAGTGTCAATTGTACAGCGCTTCAAAGACCTTTTCTCTCGGGGTGATTAAGATGGAAGAACTAGTAGGCTATCTTATAGGCGGCATAATACTCATAGTCATCATAGTCTATGTAGTCATGGCAATTGCGGCGATTCTTCTTAGCGTTATCGGTGTTGCCACCTGTATAGGATTGTTATCAGGTGGGTTCATTGCGTTAAAGACACCATTCATTTACTTCTCTCATCTCTACAAGAGGTGCAAGTAGTCAATTGTGATGAATCCATGAATGTATGCAGCATGTGAGGAGGTAGGAATGGTACCGCAACCAGCATTGAAATCATACTTTTTTGAGGGATGCCACAAAGATAGTGGCGCAGTAATCGTTGACTCCTGGAAAGATATATCTGATCTTGGTGAATCTCTAACCAGTAAGTTCGCGTATAAGGGTGAAAACAAGTTCCTGAAAGCTGTAGTCGGTTTCTGGGGGTGGTCTGCGCGTGTTACCTTTATCGTAACAACGACTTGTTGGATGGCGGTAATGATTGCGCTGCATAACTCAATCGTCTTTACTGTTCGTGCTGCCTGCTCATTAATGATAATTTTACTTCGCCTAGTTGGCGGTATGTGGTCGTTCGCATGGAAGATTAAGCACCCTTGCCCTACTAACTACTGCCAAGATTGTAAGCCCCATTATATTTGTCCTAACTGCGGAGTAAAACATTCGGACTTACGACCTAGCGAATATGGCGTATTCCGTCGTGTCTGTGAATGTGGCGCTAGTTTACCAACCCTACATTCATTAGGTAGGAAAGCACTTGAGTGCGTTTGCTCGGAGTGTGGGCAGCCGTTGGTGAACTTGCATACATCTACCGCCCATGTTGCTTTCGTTGGTGGCCCAGCATCTGGTAAAACGAACATCTTCTTTATGGCGCAGAAGGAGATGATTGATCATTTTCAGATGGCTAACTTCTCCGACATGGTCTACGCTGACGCTAGTCAACAAAATTTCATTGAAAATCGAATTGCGAATCTATTGAACGGTCAACCAGTACCAAAGACCCCCGAGGTTGCTCCGAAGGCAGTGCATATCCAACTAAAGAAGAAATTCCGTCCAGTTCCACAAAGCCTTTATTTCTATGATGTTGCTGGTGAAGCGTTTCGAACAGACAGAGATGCTTCATCGCACGCTTTCTATGATCATATCGATGCTATAATATTTGTAATTGATCCTTTGTCGATAGAGATGTTCTCTGATAAGTATCATGATCAGGTACAAGAGCAACACCTGGATGCATGTGATATTCCTCCACAGGATGCGTATCCTCGGATGTTAGCGTCACTCTCCAGCTACTGCTCTCAAGGAGCTTCTGGATTTAAGAATGCTCGCATTGCGGTCACCCTAGCTAAGGATGATTTATTCGGGATCGCACAAGAAATTGACGAGATCGTGGCATCCTTGCCCGATGAGAAGAAAGGGGAGTCGCAGAGTAATAAGCGTAACCGTGCGGTGAGAGAATGGCTGTTGAGATACGATGAAGGCCATATTGTCCGGTTACTCGAAACAGATTTTCGGTCTGTCAGGTTCTTCTCAGTAAGTGCGTTGGGGCGAGTACCTGATCCGAATAACCACAGTACCTTTGTTGGTTGGCGTGTACTTGATCCGGTTATATGGAGCATAGGCCACCGAATCGGCTGGAAGGAGTAAGAGAATGGGGATCAGTATTGGCATAGATTTAGGCACTACTAACTCTGCAGTTGCATACATTGACCAACATGGTTTGCCACAGATGGTCAAGAATGATTGTGGCGAGCCGACAACGCCTTCAGCTGTATATTTCAAAGGTGAAGGCGATATTATTGTTGGGCAAGAGGCTAAGGAAGCATTGGCGTTTGAACCTGATCGTGTGGCAATGTTCTTCAAACGCAACATGGGAAGCACATCATTTTCCCCGCAATATCTTGGGCGTTTATACGATGCAACCTCACTATCAAGAGAAGTATTAGCATATCTAATGAACGCCGCAGTAGCGCAGTTGGGTGAAGTTGGCGAAGTGATCGTCACGGTTCCCGCCTATTTCCATAATCCACAACGTGAAGCTACTATCGCAGCGGGGAAGGCTGCCGGCTTAAATATCATACGAACCATTAATGAGCCTACTGCCGCTGCAGTGGCATATAGCCAGCGACACCCCGACATCACTGGACGATTTCTAGTCTACGATTTGGGCGGTGGCACTTTTGATGTCTCAATTCTTGATCTCGGTGCCGGCCTGTTTG
>JBAXQP010000232.1 GCA_037131655.1 bacterium
CTTTCGAAGCAATCTCATCACCAAAATGAAGAGCCGAGGAGCCTGCATCAAAGATGGTTCGTCCAGTTTTCTTAGCAAATTCCAGAACATCATTAGAGCCTTTTCCGATACCCGTCTTTGCTTTTGATGCCATCTCATGGCCAAAATGAAGCACCAAGACGCCGGCATCTAAGATGTTTCGTCCTGAGTTCTTTGCAAACTCCAGAGCTGCATCAGTGCCTTTTCCTATACCCTTCTTTGCTTTTGATGCCATCTCATGGCCAAAATGAAGTGCAGAACCTCCAACATGTAAGGCCTCACCTAAGGGGTCATCTAAGAACGCGCCGATTCCATTCTTTGCTTTCGAGGCTATCTCACGGCGAAATCTTAGCGCTGAACCACCTACAGATTTGATTTGATCCTGAGGAATTAATGATAACTCCCCTGGGTGGAATAAAGAACCAAACTCTTTTCCCATCGATTCAGGGGAATATTTTGTAAGGACGTGATCAGACATCTCACTTGTAAGGGCGCTCAATTCATTTATTGAGGGAATCCTCATACCTAAGAAAGACATCGGCTTCTCACCCCCTCTTTTTTCGGGATGAGACTGGAAGCGGTATGGGTCATAAGTTGCCCACTACGTTCATTCCCACTGTTTGAGTTGATATAGCAAAACAACTCCTCATTGGGGAGCCCAAATGGTTCTTTCTGCATTTCCTGCTCAATGAACGTAAGCATGGCTCCTAAGCACCCATAAAAGTGGTTATGTACTTTATAACGATAGATTACAGTTACGTTCCGCATTTTTGAGCGGAAACACATATTTAGTTAATAAAGGGCGGGCGAACGCCCGCCCTACGCTTATCATGCGGACGTTCAATCCGCTTCGCTTATCCTTCGATTAATACGGCTTATTTGCTCGATCAGTTGATGCCGGTCCCGATGTTCCAATTCGAGTATCTCTTCAAACGGCCAATGAAAATGGTACGCTACAAAGGATAACTCCTCGAAAAGGGGTTCCATCGGGTAGGACGTTATTCCCCCGTGCTGCCGACATCCACCTCAACTTCCGTATGACATTCGGGACAGCTTACTTTGATAATCGAATTACCGGTCTCATTGATTTGGCGATAAAAGTTTTGCAGATATGCCAAATCAGCCGAAAATAGTCCTTCGATAACGCCGGGATTAATATCTGACAATGTGCCGAGTTTGGTAATTACCCTTGAAAGCAACACTATCACCAGAAACGCACCGTTTTGGCGAACGCGAGGATCTCTTAAGGGCGCAATCTCATCGGCGGCTGTTGCCAGACGCATTTTCCCCTTCTTGTGGAGAGTGCCTTCCGAGTCGACAAACCCGATAGGCAACGTAAAGTCAAACTCAGTTTGAATCGCTGATCCTTTCAATTACTCATCCTCTTTTCAGAAGATAGCCTGACCGCAATCGACCAGGCTATCTTCGACAGTTTTAAGTCGCGCGTATCAGTTCTTCGTGTGTGATTTCACACTCTTCGACTGACATCTCATTTTGCCCCGCATGCATCGTGGGGCCTTTAAGCTTGCAAATCCACCCATTGGTGAAGTTCCAACGTGCGACCTCAGTTGCATCCGGCGCATAAGCAACGACCGAGCCGTTCTTGCGCGCTTCACCCATCTTGCCATCCTTGGCTTTCTGGAACCACTCGGTGAGTTTCATCGAGTCCGTCACGCCACGGCGCAAAATAATGTTCGAGTACTTAATCGGGCCAGGCAATTTTTTAAGAACCATCTTGCCTTTGGCATCCATCTGGTAGTCTTCAACGACCTGGATTTCCATTTCCAAGCCGCTGCATTCGCGAAATATGCACTCATCCACTCCGGTTACTTCCAGAGCGAAATGATGCACTCTTAGGGGATCTACTCCTCCTGCAGCCATTTATCATTCCTCCATTTCTGTTTTTATTTTCTAATCGTCGGACTTCCGGCCACGCCTTTAGGCGCGACCGGAAGCGAATTTTCTACTATTCGGCGACGCTTGTGCCGCCATCCCATTGACCGATACGGAAGACCACGAATTCAGCCGGTTTTGACGGACAAATTCCGATCTCGCAGGTCAATCTTCCCTGATCGATGAGTTCGCGCGGGTTGGTTTCTTCATCGCATTTGACAAAGAAAGATTCGCCGGCGGTTCGACCAAAGAGCATGCCTTCTCGCCAACAGATGGTGAGGAAAGCGCTGACGTCTCTCTTAAGCCGCTGCCAAAGATCGAAATCATTAGGCTCAAACACAGTCCAATGCGTACTGTCGCCAACTGATTTTTCGACCATATTGAACAGTCTGCGGACGTTCAGATACTTCCACTCAGGATCGCTGGCCAGAGTGCGAGCGCCCCAAACGCGGATACCGCGTCCTGGGAATTCACGAATGACGTTAACGTTGCAGCTTTCCGAGCCATAAAGGACATCGTTCTCGCCCTTGGTGCAGTTGTAGACCACACCCACGGCACTTCGGATGACTTCATTGGCAGGAGCTTTATGCACGCCGCGATTTTGGTCGTTGCGTCCATAAATGCCGGCCATGTAGGCGCTCGGCGGTGCAGGGATCTGCTTGCCGCTGACAGGGTCGGCGATCTTAATCCAAGGATAATAGAGCGCAGCTTTGTCAGAGTCATAGTTAGCGCCGGTTCCCTTGAACTCTTGCTCGCCACGTCGCCATGCGCGCAATTCCTGCGGGTTCATGTTAGGCGGAGCATCCAGAACGGCCACACGATAGTGCATCTTCTCGCAGTGAGCGATCATGGCAGTCTGAACGTTCTTGATCATCTCGAGGTCATCGGGATGAACCTTGCCGTTCACGAGCCGCACGCCGGCCATCAGGTCGGGGCAGCAGACGATGCTGATGTCTTCAAACTCTTCGAATGCATCGAATCCGGTATGCTCGGGCAGGCTCTTATCGCCGGTGAAATCCTTGGCTTTGGCCAGAGACACACCTGTAAAGTAGTAGAGCTTCGGCACGATCGGATCGGATGAACCGCTGAGTTCGGCTCGTACGAGTTCAGAAGCGCTGATGCCCATCTGCTCGTTGCCGTTGTTGATGAGATCCACGATGCTCGCGGGATCATCAAGGTTGACGTTGTTGAATTTTTCCGTCTTTTTGCCGCGCTCGATCACGAGCTGGCCAAACGGAACCTTGTTGCCGATTTCTTCCGGATGGAAGAGACGTGCAGTGGTTGTATTGGCTTCCATTCCGCCGACCGTAGCGCTGAACTTGATCGGACCGATGTTAGTGCTGGAAACCGGCACATCCGCCGCGCTGCCACTTCCACCCATAAGGTTGGAAGATTTCCCTTTGGGGGATGGCGCAGGAAGCGCATTATTGCCTGCTGGGTCCACTTCAGCTTTTACAAATTGTGATTTTTCATTGATCTGATTAATCGCTTCTTGTAAAGTAACGTTAGCGAACTTTTCTTCCTGGTCGGCCTTCTTGATGGTTACCGTAATCTTGTCGTCGGTTTCACCCTTATCGACCATTACGCTGATTTGGCGTCCTACTGCGCCCGGGGTTTTGGCGAATATTCGCAATGCCCCTAACGGCAGTGAAGCCGCAGTCGGATCTGCAGACTTACCTTCGCCGCCGATGCGAAGGACGTAGCAGCGCGAGCCACCTTCTTGGAAAAAGCCATACACCGCGTACGCCAAAAACGTCCCTGGTGTGAAGCTCCCAAACTTTTGGACAAACTGAGTCCAGTTAGTGACTAACGTCGGTTTGTTAAACGGACCTTTTTGGGCGAATCCCACAAACCCAGTTACTGAGGTGGGCGCAAAGGAAATTGGCTTTGGCCCTGTAGAAACTTCCTCAACATACACTCCTGGTGATAGATACTCAGGCATCTCCTAACCCTCCTTATTGGCTTATGCAGCTTCTTAACATACTGCATTATCATCGCAACGAACAGCCAATCACTTATTGAGAGGAATGCGACAGCGCATCGCCTTTCTCTTCAATTCTGTGAATTGATTGCTACTTTTGCTTCCGTTTAGTTGACGACCCTTCATTTTCATTCGAAAGTTCAGAGGTCGAGCAGGGTGCGCGTAGCGCTACAAGCGTTTCATTTCTATTCGCTACTAAGCTGCACTCCGCATAGTTGTTGTCGGGCACATTAACCCTATTTGTTATTGGACTGTATTCAAACATATGGGCTTGTACATGGTACTCCCCCTTCGGCAATCCAGTAACATAGAAAAATCCGCTGCTATCCGTGCTCGCCGAACGCAATGGCAACATGAGATCCTCAGCAGTAGGCTCCAAATGAGTCACTGCTACCGTCACCCCTTGTAAGGGACGCTCATTCTCATCACGCACGAACCCAGCGATCGAT
>JBAXQP010000233.1 GCA_037131655.1 bacterium
TCCTGCTTCCATTTGGTTGACATTCAAAGGCGCGAAATCATCCAAATCGTTGGCTGAGTTGAGGAAGACTATAATCGTCCATTTGGCGTTTACAGGGGCAGTAAGAGAGACTGATACGGTTGCTGGTAAGCTGGAAATTCCATTATAGGAAGCAATAACGGTAGCGGATCCTTCAGCGATTCCTAGAGCGCGTCCATTTACAAACTGCAGCTTATCCTGACCGGATGTGACTTGCCAGCTAACCAAGTTTGCAGAAAGCGAGACAATATTTCCAACGGAATCACGGGCGATAAATAGGAGTTCGCGGCTATCTCCAACCCGCACGATCTGTCCCTGTGTAACTTCAATAGAGGCAACATTACTCGATTGACCGCCTCCACTACCACCACCGCATCCGGTGAGAGCAAATAAGAATATAAGCGATCCAATAATTAGAAAGTACCGTCTCAAACTGGGCATGCTAACCTCCAAAAAATCTTCCTTAACTATTATACAATCATAGGCTTATCTAATAGACGAATCAGTACTCAAGGTGCAGGAAATAGGGCGCACATGCTAAACTTAGAGTGCTATGCAACGAACCTATCCTTATCGTCAACGTCGAACTTTACCGCCAAAACCAAAAAAACGGGTTTGGCCTCCACGCCTTTTCTGGTTGTTGGCGATTATCATAGGCGTTATTGGCTATTTCGCGTGGGTCTATCCACAGCAGCACCCCATGCGTCCTGCCACTATCAAAATTTATACAGAGAGGTCGCCTGCGCCATGATTGTTGGCCTACTTGGCTATCCCATAACAGGAAAAACCACCTTATTCGAAGCCGTTTGCGGAGCCCATCACGGAGCCGATGTCGGCAGCGTAATAGTCCCTGATGCGCGGTTCGACTATATAGTTAGTGTTACCAAGCCCAAAAAGGTAACGCCGCATCACATAGAGTTTCAGGATAATGCTGCCCGAATAGAACCTGGGGAGCATCGGTCGTTTTCGACTGAGTTCTTTTCGAACGCTCGAAAAATGGATTTGCTATTGCATGTGGTGCGGGGCTTTGAAAGCCCTTATGCTCCCTATCACGAGACCATCGATCCGCTTCGTGATCAGCGCCGGGTCGAGGAAGAGCTAATTCTTGCCGACCTTCAGATTGTTGAAAACCGGATGGAGCGCCTTCAGAAAATGCAGGTTACTCATCAATCCGGGACGCCTGAGCAAAATGAGTGGCGAATTTTGGAACATCTTAAAGCCGAATTGGAGAGTAATAACCCCATTCGCCTGGTGGAATTGGGCAAAGAAGAAGAGCAGCGGATTCGCGGTTTCCAATTCTTGAGCGGCAAGCCGGTGATATGCGCGGTGAACATCGATGAGGCTTCAATAGAGCAGGGTGAGGCCTCAGAATTGCTCGAACCGTTGAAGAAATACTGTGAAGAGCGTCATATCCCTTTGGTGGCGTTATCTGCTGATATTGAAAAAGAGATTGCACAGTTAGCTCCTGAAGATCGAACTGAATTCCTCGAAAGCATGGGCATCAAAGCGCCGGCAGCTTATCGTTTGATTAGAGCTGTTTATGAGGCGCTTGGGTTAATTACTTTCTTCACGGTTGGCGAATCCGAAGTCCACGCCTGGCCTTTACGACGTGGGGAAACTTCAGTTGATGCGGCTGGTGAAATCCATTCCGACCTCGCCCGAGGCTTTATTCGGGCAGAAGTAATTACCTTCAAAGACCTCGAAGCTTGCGGTGGTTATGACAACGCCGTGAAATCCGGCAAAATGCGCCTGGAAGGCAAAGAATACATCGTTCAAGATGGTGAAATTGTTCATATTAGGTTTAAAGTGTAGCTGTTTGGAGGGAAGTTGTGAGCGATAAGAAATTGATACCTGAGCTGATTAGAACTGAGGAACTTCAGCGGCCTTATTCTATTCATGGTCGGCGATGCTATATGGTGGGATGGCAGGATGGGTTATTCCGCGACCTGGGGTGGCATCGGTCGAACGAAATGGGCGGTATCTGGGTACACCCGCTCAAGATTGCTGATGGGATTTGGATCAGTGTCGAAACCGGTGAGGAAGAAGAACTCGGTTTCAATCCTATCCGCCGCAACTGGTTAAGGAAAACGAACGAGTTTGTAATAGGCGAGGGTGGCGCTTGGGTTGAGCATCGGTATGATACCCCTCGATGGAATGTTACCCGACGAGAGTTTGTTCCTAAAGAGGATCCTGCAATCGGGTTCGAGGTTCAGGTCACACCGAAAGACCCATCGGTGAAAGTTGCACAACTTAACGTTTTAATCCGCTTTGATATTCTCCCCGCTTGGATGTCCGGTTGGCCAGACCCAATCTATCTCGAAGCAGAGACGACTGGTGATATGGTGATCGTTCACGGCGCTTCCGGTTTTGATATTCCTTATGATTACTGCAAATGGGCTGCAGCTTTGGGATGGGATACACCGCCGGCTAGAATTGCGACCGGCGAAAGCCTTTGGGGACCCGAAAGAACGCAGGGGAACGGTATTTCCTGTCTACTTAAGTTTCCGTTAGACCTCAATCCGACCGGCCGCGTTCGATTTGTCCTTTCAGGCGATCATGAAGGGGAAAAGGGCGCAATTAACGTTGTTAATAGCGTGATTAGCAACTGGGACGCCAAAGTTAAAGAGAAATCTGATTGGTACAACAAAATTGCAAGTGATATGACCCTCGTGAAGACGCCCGATGAGCAGCTGAATGATGCGTTTTTATGGAGCAAGATGAACTTGGAGTGGGTTACTCAGGGTACCCCATGTGTTGGGACGGCAGTAGTTGCGGGCTATCAGGATTACACGTCCTATTTCGGCGGCGATACCGAAGTATCTATTCGCGGCATGTTGGGTGTTGGGTTGCATGAGACGGCGAAAGAATCGCTTCGAATGCTTGGCCGGATCGGCATGAAGGCTAACGGCAAGATACCGCATGAATATGTCAGCAGCGGCGCAGTACCCGATCCGGGCGGTGCTGGGGAGACTGGTCTTTTTGCCCAATCGGTATGGGACACCTATCTTTGGACTGGCGATGAGGAGTTTCTAAAAGAGTCTTACCCAATCTGTCGGAAGGGAATGATGGAATATATTCTCTCAGAACCGACTAAAGATGGCTTGATCCTCATCGAATGGGAAGATAAACCCGGCGGCGTTCGCGATAAGTGTAATCCGGCAGGGATCGGCATGGGTTTCCGCGCTCTTGCCAATATGGCCGAACGTCTTGGAGATACCGAAATTGCCGCCAAAGCAAGGGGCGAACAGGAGCGGATTACGAAGCAGGTCGAGGATTACTTCTGGTGCGAAAAAGAAGGCTACTATATTGGGATGCTCGATGATAACAATCAGCCGATCATCCCCAATGATGATGGCTGGCATATCATGAAGGACCTCTATTGCAATGTCGGGTATGCGGGGTTGGCGAATAAAGCACGCATCGAGCGCCAATTTGTTCAGGCCGAAGACACTAAGTATTCGACAGAATACGGTGTTATGCTGCACTATACACGCGACGAAATCATGCCCGTCACGACTGGTTATGCCGCTGTTTCGGAGCTTAATTACGATCGCCGAGATAAGGCCCTTGAATACGTTCGTATGATGGCTAATTGTGTCGGACATATCATGCCGGGAGCTATTCCAGAGGTGCTCGATCCGCACGGTGATGCTACGATATTCCGCTATTTCCAATCCCCACATTGGAATTATCTACAGCTTTGGTCGGCCGCGTTTTTAGAAGAAGGACTTCTCTGGATGCTCCTAAAGCCCGAACCCGATGCTGCCAAAGGAACCTTAACGTTAACCCCCTGGCTACCCGCTGATTGGCCTTCCGCTGAGGTAACCAACTTAACCGTCGGCAGGACCAGGATCAGAGTGAAGATTGAAAAGGGCAAAAAGACAACAATCACTCACATCGACGGACCAAAGTTGGAGGTTACGGTTAACGAGGGCTAGTAGAGTCGTATGATTTTAAAACAATGAGCTTTTCAGAGAGACACTCTCCCTTTCCTCCCCTGCCCTGCGTCAGGAGAAGGTTCAGGATACGAATTTACAGACGAAATTTTAGGCAAATTGAACGCAAATCACAAGTTTATTCACCTGCCGATAGAATCTGAGGATTCAAGGGTGATACTTGTTAGGATTAAGAATACTGAAAACTGATAGCTGAGGGCTATTTGGAGGAACATGTTGAATATTAATGATACTGTGGCAGAAATAAGAGCGACCGGAGATTTGAAACGGCCGTATTGTATATGTGGGCGAAGGGTCTATTCGATTGGGTTTCAGGATGGGTCGTTTCCTGACTATGG
>JBAXQP010000234.1 GCA_037131655.1 bacterium
CTCGCCCCCTACGTATTACCGCGGCTGCTGGCACGTAGTTAGCCGGGGCTTATTCATTGGGTACCGTCTTGTTTCTTCCCCAATAAAAGGAGTTTACACACCGAAATGCGTCATCCTCCACGCGGCGTCGCTGCGTCAGACTTTCGTCCATTGCGCAAGATCCCTGACTGCTGCCTCCCGTAGGAGTCTGGGCCGTGTCGCAGTCCCAGTCGGGCTGATCGTCCTCTCAGACCAGCTACCCGTCGTAGCCTTGGTAGGCCATTACCCCACCAACTAGCTGATAGGCCACAAGCCCCTCCCGAAGCGAAAAACCATTTACTTGCCGAGCCATGTGGCTCAGCAGGCACATCCGGTATTAGCATCCCTTTCGGAATGTTGTCCCAGTCTTCGGGGCAGGTTGCTTATGTATTACTCCGCCGTTCGCCACTAACTGTAAAAGCAAGCTTCTACAATTCGTTCGACTTGCATGTCTTAGGCACGCCGCCAGCGTTCGTCCTGAGCCAGGATCAAACTCTCCGTATAAAACGGTTACTTTTGATCTGTTCTCGCCGAAGCGAGATTGTCGATTGACTTTGGGACACGCTAAGTGATTCGTTTACCTGCCTAGTTTTCAACGAGCAAGGGGAAACCTTCCCCTAAAGGCGAAGAGTATTATAGACAACACCTCTCTACTTTGTCAAGAGGCTTTCCATAATATTTTTCTATTTTTGCGATCGCCTCCGAAGAAGCTAAATCTAACCTAGAAGAACCAACCACTAAACATTTCAATTCTGATTTTTAATTCAGGAGATCTGCCAGTAGCTGCTTTACAGACTAAAAAACCTCGGCCAGCAAGCTGTCCGAAGTGTCCAGCATCCTATTTCTAGGTACTCATATATAATACCCTACCTACGCATTCGTGTCAAGTATAAATCAAGGGACTTGAATATATTTTGTCCTAATTTTTCGAACCTACTCGTGGCCGCCCTTACAGCACAGCCCTTTTCTTATGCCAGTCGGTGCGTAGTTCGTAGGCGTAGGCAGTGTGGAGGATTTTCTCCTCGCCGAAAGGCTTACCTATTAACTGCAATCCGATTGGAAGGCCGTCTTTAAACCCACAGGGAACGCTGATAGCGGGGACACCGGCTAAGTTGATCGTAATAGTACATACATCACTCAGCTTCATCGCCATGGGGTCATCAGCCTTTTCCCCTATCTTAAACGCTACCGTCGGGCAGACGGGAGTCGCTAGAACATCATATTTTTCAAATGCTTTATCAAAGTCCTGTCGCACGAGGGTTCGCGCTTTCTGTGCCTTTAAATAATAGGCATCATAGTAGCCTGCCGATAGGGTATAAGTGCCGATCATTATGCGCTGGATGACTTCAGCGCCAAAACCTCTCTCCCGAGTAAGTTCAGTCAGCCCGATATGGCTTTCATCTGTAACCCTCAAACCATATTTAATGCCGTCATATCGAGCCAAGTTGCTACTAGCTTCTGCGGGTGCAATAATATAATAGACCGCCAACCCATAATCAACCGAGGGCAATGATGTCTCCTCGACAATTGCACCATTATCAGCTAAGACGTTGACCGCCTTCATAACGGCATCTCGAACAGCCGGGTCAGTGCCCTCTGCCATGAACTCCTTCGGAACCCCAACGCGCAATCCCTTAACGTCCTCCTTTAATGAGGCGGTATAGTCCGGCACATCGAGAACAACTGAAGTCGAATCGAGGGGGTCGTGGCCTGCCAATGCGTTCATCATAAGCGCGCAATCGGTAACATCCTTGGTAATCGGCCCTATCTGATCCAACGAAGAAGCATAAGCTACCAGCCCATAGCGCGAAACGCGCCCATAGGTTGGCTTCATCCCAACCACTCCGCAATATGAGGCCGGAAGCCGAATGGAACCGCCTGTGTCCGAACCAAGAGCAGCAAAGGCTTCACCGGCAGCAACAGCAGCAGCACTACCTCCAGACGAACCTCCTGGAACACAATCTAAGTTCCAAGGGTTATGCGTCGGGAAGAAACCGGAATTCTCGGTCGAAGATCCCATTGCGAACTCATCCATATTGGCTTTGCCGGAAAAGATCGCGCCGATTGACTTTAATTTCTCGACAACCGTCGCATCATAAGGCGGCTCGTAGTTATACAAAATCTTAGATGCGCAGGTGGTACGAATGCCTTTGGTGCACATGTTGTCCTTGAGGGCAATCGGGATACCCAAAAGGTCATCCTTTGCCCCGCTATCCAGCTTCTGCTGGGCGGCGGCGGCCATTTCTTTGGCAACATCATCCAAAACAGTCACATAGGCTTGAACAGACGGTTCTACAGCGGCAACCCGCTTCATCACCGAATCCGTAACCTCGGCAATACTCACTTCGCGTTTTCTTATCAGGTCTCGCACTTCATGTGCGGTCAGCTCAAAGAGTTCCATACTTAGCCCTCATCCTCCACAATACGCGGCACGATAAATAAGTTGTCCTCAGCCTCCGGAGCATTCCGCAAGAATGACTCAGGCAGCAGCGAGCATCTTGTTTGATCCTCTCGAAAAACGTTGAGAATCGGGATTGAGTGGGAAGTAGGCTCGATTTGAGTTGTGTCAAGCTCCTGAAGCTTAGTGAAGTGCTCCATGAGAGCATTAAGATGGCCGAGCAGCCTAACCATTTCCTCTTCCGTCAGCGCCAACCTTGCAAGCTTAGCCACATGACGCACATCTTCTATAATAAGAGCCAAATTGATGCCTCCATATAAAATACCTTCTGATTCTAGCACATGATGCCAGATTGTCACTGTCATAATAGATGCTATTGGTTGAAAGGATAGGGTGCAAAGGAATGTCGGTGTACACACGTTTTTGGCTGCCTGTGTTATTTTTGATGATAGGTCTCTCAGGTTTTGCCCAACAGGTAAGTAAACAACAGATAAGGGTGCCAGAGGAAATTATCATTGAGGCGCCTGATGAGAATTATGACTCCACAACAGGGATCATAAGTGCAAGCGGCGGCGTAGTTATAACTGCGGAGAAAACGAAAATCACCGCCGATGAAATCACTTATAACACACTGAAAGGTCTATTGAATGCGATAGGAAATATCCATTTAACCGATCCGGCCGGTGAAGTTAAGTCATCTAAACTTAGCTATGATTTCGGTTTACAGTATGGATTTGCAGATGAGGTTGAAGCCAGTTCAACCGGCACCGGGTTTTATACTCCTAAACTTGAAATCACTCCGAAAGATTGGGTAGCGCGCAAAGTCAAAGCCAGCACAGGTGGTTATCCTTCGGGTCCCTATAACATGACGGCTAAAAAGATGGTTATCCGCCCCGGGCGAGATATTGTCGCGACGAATGTTTATCTATTAATTGGTAAAACGAAAGTGCTTTGGCTCCCTTGGATACGTATTAACCTCGGCCAAAAAGTAAAAAAATTCCCTTTACCTATAGTTGGTTATGATGGCGCAAAAGGGTTCAACCTCCATATGACACAGCCTTATGAACTTAGCAGCAACACCGCTATCCTTGGCGAAAGCACTGTCTATATGGAGGCGGTCCCTATGTACCGCCTGCGATATTCCTATAGTTTCGACCGTAATCTAAGCCCTATCACTATCCCCCTTAATGAAGAGGGTGAGCGGTTTAACACTGCCTTTATAGATCAAGTTCGGACGACTTCTGTGGCTCAAGAAGAGGCTGATTTACGGATTAACCGAACGGTTGCTTTTGCCGAGCATTCGGAAAATGTGCAGGTTTTTGGACGTCGCCTTAGTGACATGCGTATAAGCAAAGATTGGGAACTTGGGTTTCAGACTGGGATGCCGGTCGGACCATTACTTGGAGTTGCAGTCTTTCGAGTCGGGCGCATACGCGAATTTCCAGGTCGGACAGCTTTGACCCGATATATAGGAGAAGCGACGGTTGTCACGCATGAAACCCCACTTTTCGGTGATTTCTCAGGCCGCTTAAAAGTTCATGCCGCTACTTTTGCATATAATGAACACGGTGGATTCGGTTGGGTACGCCCTTCTGCTGAACTCTATTGGAGACCTACGGACAAATTTGCTTTTGGGCTTGCTTATATCCGTTCGATCCGTTTCGAAGATCCCGGCTTCATAATCGATGATGTCGATGCCCGAGAAGCTTTCCATTTCCGTCTTGATACAAGGATCGGAAGTTCACAAATCAGCACTGTTCTAAAGTACGACACACTTCACAACGATTTCTACGACATCCAAGCCCGCCTTGGCGTTTTAGTTAATTGCTTAGAGGTCGTCCTAACCTATCGCAAACACCC
>JBAXQP010000235.1 GCA_037131655.1 bacterium
GAAGGAGGCGCGGGTGGCTGAGATGGCGCGCTCAAGATACTCGGTCTTACCCGTAACTTCATAGTAATCGGCATAAGTCGGCACGAACCGAGCCTGGCGGCCGTCATTCCATTCGCCGTCGGTGTTCATGACCCCGAAACCGCCATAGAGATACGCGCTGTAATGAGGCGGCGCCCAGCACTGGTGATAGAACGACAAGATGCCCAACGCAAGCTCGCCGCGCTTGAGCCAATATTCATCACCGGTCAATTTATACAATGCCAAGAACTGATCGGCGGCCCACTGGACGGACAGGTTGTTCTGCGGCAAAATGCCCGACACAGGGTCAACAAAGTGATAAGCCTTCGGGCTACAGGAATAGATGGTTTCAAAGTCATAAAATTTGAGCTTAGGCATGATCTGTTCGTCAACAAACTTGCCTATCTTCAATGCCGCTTTCTTCAACTTCGCATCGCCTGTTATCTTCGCAACTTTGGCCAACACCGCACCGCTGATGGCTGCCGTGCCGCTTTCCTTCAGAGAAGGGGATGGCTTGAAATCCGAGAAGTAAAAGGTCGGTACCGCACCGCTGGGGAGCATCGATTCGGTCAGGAAATCAGCATAAGCGACGACCTTTTCGGTCGTTTCTGGGTCGTTGCCGAAATTATCGTTCCAATACATCAGCCACCAAGCGCTCACGCCCATAGCGCCTGTATCAAATCCGTTAATCGGGTCGCAAGCGCGCGTAGTCCAGTAAAGCGAACCTTCATATTGCTTCTCTTCGAAATTATAGACGCAGGGGAACGCGCCTTTGTTGCTGGGGGAGTTCAAAATCAGGCTGCGAATGCCATCGGCGGCGCTTCGCAGGTCCTTATCGCCCCATTTATCGGCGTAATGGCGAATGCCAAAGCCGACGTTGAGATCGTTTTCCCATGTATGGAAGTTAGCGCCACGCCGAGATAGGTTCTCGATACCGACGCACTCCTTGCCGTTGATCGTCACGCGCTTCATCGTTCGAGCCAACTCATTCGGATACGCATAATCCTTGCCATAGTTCTCGAACGGCATCACCTGCGGGCGGATGTCCTCAAAGTATTTATGCCCATAGCGTTCCCACAGATGGGTGTTGACATCATGCACGACCTTCTCGGGACCATCAGAATCACCTAGAAAGAGGTCAAACCCGTAGGCCATTTCGCCGGGAAGCATTATTTCGCGCTGTTCCGGGTTGTGCTTATAGTAGACGTGGCCGTCTGGGTTCCAGGTACAGAAACCGTAGTATAGTCTCGGCACTTCCGCCTCTGCATCATTTTCCCCATCCATCGGCACATCCGGCATACGCAGGTCCATTGCATGGCGTATCTTCAGACGGTGCTTGATGAGCAAATCGAGGTCGGGAACAAGTGCTGCATAGAGACCATCGTACTGGACGATTGTCGCCGGAGATCGGAAGACGTGATCGGCTATAACGTGATCTTTTTCAAGGTGAAGGCATGGGGTCCAGGCGAAATCGAGCGGCTCCGCGCCTCGTTGCGTCAACCCGTCGGGGATGAAGTAAAACTTACTCATCAATTTGCCCAGACGCACCTCTTTGACACGCTCCGAAATGGTATCAGTGACCGTCACGTGTAGCTGGTTCGACCCGATGATAGTGATGCGCTCTTCGATATGATGCGCGACATACTCGGGCCAGATTTCGCCAGAACTGCCGCGAACGACTAGCTCCTTGCCATTATTGTCAAGAAAAGCCTCGTTCAAGAAGCCGCTCTGAAAGTTCACGGAGTAGCCGCTCCATTCGAGCGTAGGGTCGCTCTTGTGAACAACCGTTCCTTTATCCTCCCACATACTGCCGCGCGAAACCAACCCGGTGCTGAGCAACATGCGCCAATCTCCAGCCGGCTTGCGGGTTTCGAAAATCAGATAGGTTTTTTCTTCTTGGGTAAAAGCGGATACGCGAATGCTATCGTTCCCTATCGTCAGTCCGCCCTCAGGTCTTTCCATCTTCAATTTGCTATCAGTCCCTTTCTTAGGTTTATATTAGCTTCCAGCCTATAACGCCGGCGTCTCGCTGGCACTCTTTTTTGTGTCGTTGCGAGGTTGATTGTGCTGAAGCAACCTCCTCAAAAACCCTCCAGAGAGATTCCTCGACTACTCTCGGAATGACGTCATTACATGAGTTAGGAGACAAAGCCTTCTGACCCACAAATCCGCTTCCCTGAGTAGGTCTCAGGGCCATATCGAAGGGTTCCGGAGACCCCCTTGCATTCCCCCTTGGAAAGGGGGAAATTCAGACTCTACCCTATGCCTTTAACCCTTCACCCTTCGCCTAAAGCGTCTGCGGGTCGAAATAATCTCGGGCGCCTTTGGGGAGGGGCGGGATTTCGTATAACTGCGAACCGTTTCGCATGGATAATGTTGCCATCACACCAGCCGCAACAGCCTGGCGGGCGCCGATTGCGGACGTGGTAATTTTACCGCCATCACGCGCAAAACGGATAAACTCGGCCATAATTCTCGGATCGGCCCCTGCATGCCCAGCGCTATCTTCGGGTGTGAACGTGAAATCAACATCACCTTCAGGGTGGAAATAGGTACGTGTGTTCCAGAGGCGAACGAGCGCTTCCTTTGGGTCATCGCCAAAGTTTTCGATTCGGCCTTCTGTGCCGATAATCGTGTAATTCCTTTGAGCATCGGGCGTGTAATGGCACTGTTGGTAGGAAGCAAGAACGCCGTTATCAAGCTTCATCAGCATCATGCTGACGTCTTCGATGTCCATAATGGGGTGCATCCCAGTCTGTGTCAACGGAGGCCAGGTTGTGCCGAATGTCGCATCACCCCGCTCTGAAGGGTCGTGGCGGTCTTTTATCTGGCCATACAGTGTCAACTCGCCCATCGCCGTCACTTCTTGTGTATAGCCGTGCAGCAGCCAGTGCATAACATCAATGTCATGAGAGCCTTTTTGAAGCAGCATGCCCGTTGATTTCTCCCGCTCAGCGTGCCAGTCTTTGAAATATGCATCTCCGCCATAGGAGATAAAGTGCCTGCACCAACCCACTTTAGGTTCGCCAATTGCGCCGGTATCGATAAGCTCCTTCATCTTCTGAATGACCGGGAAGTGCCGCATGTTGTGACCGACATACAGTTTGCCCTTATGCTTCATCGCGGTTTCGAGGATGCGATCACAACCCTCGATAGTAATGGCCATCGGCTTTTCTAGATAGATCGCTTTACCGGCCTCAAGCGCCGCAAGCGCCTGTTCTTCGTGAAAGTTGTCGGGCGAGCCGATTACTACCGCATCAACATCGTCCCTTTCCAGCAAGACACGATAGTCATTGGTCGTAAAAACATCCTCCCCGCACTTTTCCCGAAGCTCATCGAACCCCTTTTCGACCACATCGCATCCGGCGACTACGCGCACACCCTCTTCAGGCTTATGAGTGTAAAATCCAACACTCCCCCGCCCGCCAGGCCCTATAATCCCAATCCCAAATTCTCCAGACTTAGTCATAATTGCCTCAATTTATATATATATCAAATCCCCTCCTCATCGAGGAAGTCATATAGGACAAAATACAATAACTTTACCGGGGTGATGAATCACTTACGTAGGCTGAGTGATGTTGCCTCAAATACCTAGAGCCACTGTCATCTCCACCTTGGCCACTGTTTTACCTGTGACACCGCGATTATATCAACCGTTGTGCCGGTCTTCCAGGTGGTTCCCGTTTGTATTATCAAAAACCTTATAATGGCCCTTTGGCTGAGCGAAAACATAGATCGGTTACATCATTTTTTCGAAATAGTTAATTTCAAATTATCTATTTGCTAATTCGTAGATTCAGCGTTCCAAAGACCGTCTACAAAAAGAAATCTATAAGTAGAAACAGTTAACCCGAACACCTGCTTGAAATGCTGTTAAAGGAATATCGCTATCATCTGTGTGGCTGCAACTGGATATGCGCCGAACATCTTCTGCCAAAAATCATTGGCAAATTACTTGTGCTGGTGACCTATTAGTTCTACCTAGACACAAGCATTGGCTGACCTCACTGAGGTGAATCCTCGTGTCCCTCGCATACGTCCTCAGAGAACCGCGACAATCCTACGGTTTGGCTTACTATTTAGTGTTCAAAGCAGAGGAAACGGAAAAACATTTAAGTAACAAAATGAGCCCGGATGTACTTCGAAGATAACAAGCCACTGCCCATGTGGGTATTAGCGGTAGGAATACAGCTATTTTCGAACCCAACCGAGACACAATCAGACTACATGAAGGTTTATGTAAAAG
>JBAXQP010000236.1 GCA_037131655.1 bacterium
AGGGAGTCGTGGCGAATTGTCAAGACTTCGCCTACGCCACCGAATATAACTTCTTGATGAGCGAGAAGGCCTGAAAGGCGGATGCTGTGGATTTTAACCTGACCAAACTCTGCTCCTCTTGCGCCTTCCAGCTTCAATTGCTCTCCTGAAAAGTCTCTGGCGCTTCCTTGACGAGATCCGGCGATAACCTCTGCAGTACGCATGGCGGTCTGAGAGGGAGCATCGATTTTCCCATCATGATGAAGCTCAATAATTTCAGCATCGGGGAAATAGCGTGCCGCCTGCTTTGCGAAGCTCATCATTAAAACTGCTCCAATTGCAAAATTCGGAACCAATAATGCGCCGGTATGATGTTCGCTGCAGGCTAGACGAATATCCGTAATAGAATTCTTGCCTATACCTGAGGTGCCAATGACAGGACGCACACCGTGTTCGATTGCTGTTAAAGCATGCTCTGGAGCTATCATAGCGACCGTGAAATCAACGAGCACTTCAGGCTTAGTTTCCTCTAATAGCTTTGAAAGAAGTCGAGGCTGTACCTGAATATCAATTGGATTTCGACCGATTACCGTACCGATGTCCTCACCATGACGATTTCTATCAACAGCCAAAACCAATTCCATATCCGGCTGATCTAATACTGTTCGGACAACTTCCATCCCCATACGCCCGGACGCGCCGGTCACTGCAACACGAATCATATCCATTTATAGCTCCTTTGATCGCCTTCTATTGTCCCGTAAATAGCGGACTCTCATTTTATCCTAACTCCGCAACGGAATGCGATAAGACAAAAGGTTGACTATCGCGCCAATTCGATAACCGTATATTGAGAACATCTATCGTCACTAGATGTTCTTGAATACACAATAAGGAATGGTGAAACATGCCTAAACTAATATCAAAAAATGAACTGAGTTGGACACCATGCGGGTATCGAAACTTTAGCCTTGGTTCGACAGCAACCGGAATTCCAAATCTTCCTGCAGATGCCATTATGGCCATTATCCACGTTGAAGGTATTAGCTGCCGTTGGCGAGATGATGGAATAGCGCCTTCTGCGTCTGTAGGGATGCCGCTCACAAGCATTACGCCTTTCACCTATTTTGGCGACCTAAGCGCTCTTTCGTTTATCTCATCGGGCGGCACTGTCAATATTAGCTTAAGCCTCTATTCCTAAACGCCGGGACATTTATTATTTCTCAGGAGCGTAAGCATTATGACAAGTTGTAACAAACGAGATATGCTTCTCGATGATAACCGTTTGAGCGCTGAAGCAAAGCGTAAGTTCCTGGCTGTGTTAAAGGATGTGCGTTCAAAGGGATTACCGCTCTTAGTTTGGGAAGTTTATCGCAGTCCGGCAAAGCAACTCAAGCTGTTTATCAAAGGCCTGACACGATTACGATTTCCTAAATGGCACGGCAATGGTCGAGCGATGGACTGTTGTTGGCTGGTGGACGGAAAACCCACTTGGAATGTACCGCAGGAATGGTGGCAAACCTATGGGAAAGCCGTCAGGGCGCATGGCCTGATTTGGGGCGGTGACTGGAAAACCCGTGACTGCCCACATGCTCAATGGGAGGGCAAATGAATATACATTGGGGCCGAATTATTACAGGGCTTGTCATTATCTTCGGGGCAGGCGGAACCTGGCATACAACCGGATTAGATGCAAAATTTCCCGAAGCAAGTCCATGGGTCACTTTCATACTCGCGATTGCAGCCCTTTTCATATCGCCAACCAAGCAGGGTGAAACAAAATGAGTTGGCTAACTAAAACCCTTGGATTGGACAAACTGAAGAACCAGACAGGACGAGATGTTGCGGGGGATATTCTCAAACAAATAGGCAAAAGCGCCGCGGAGTCAGGTTTATCCGAGATGACGCAATCGGCGAGTATCGGGATTAAAGTTCTTGAGATAAACATCCTATCCGAGCTGAGCCGCATAGGCATCAACTCCTCCGATCGAGTTCTTATTGAAGAAGCGCTAAACAAAGAACGTCAAGCCCTCTTGTCCCGAATGGCAACCACAAAAACCTATCTCCTCGACCGTTGGTTCTAAGAAAGACATCATCCCAAAATAATGTCCCCCTTTCCAAGGGGGACATTATTGTTTTTCACTTACTCCTCTTTAAATAACTGTTTTACCATTCGCCAGGCGACTAAAGTCGCTGACCAAGTCCGCCTACGCCGATTCCCGTAGGGGCGCTGCTTGCTACGCCCCTACACAAACGAAGATTTAAACTGTCCAAATTATGCTGAAGCCCTACTGTTAAATATTAAGTGTGATGTAGTTGATTGGCTTTACTTAGGCAGATAGAGGGTTAGGCACTTGCAGGCGCCGCCGGACTTGATGAATTCGGTCATTGGGACGGGGTGAACTTCTCGGCCACGATCACGCAAAATCCAGGCAGTGTTAGGGCAGCCGGACGGCATGACGATGTGGTTGCCGATTACCACTGAATTACAGGCAAAATGGAGCGCCTCGTCGAGTTCGATTGGGATTGCATGGAAGTTCTCGTTAATCACTCTTCGCCCGTAGCTATCGAAAGCCCCCGGATAATAGACTACAGTATGTTCATCTAAAGGCAAGAAGCAGGTATCGAGGTGATACCAGCGGTCGTCAACAAGTTCCAATGAGAGCACTCTACATCCAAGCATTTCGGCCAATTTGCGGTGGGAAGAAATTTCACTTCGTTTGAGATAACCTGCAACCAGTGTATCCCCCACAAACAGCGCATCCCCTTCCCCTTCAAAGACCGCATCGTTTGGCAACGTTTCTACTTTGTACTGGCGCTCATTGAACCAATCAGAGAAGAAAGGCTCTTCCAAGCGGCGTTCGAGGTTACGGAACCGAGAGATGATGACCCTATCGTCTATTGCGATCCCTGCGTTGGCGGTGAAGACCATATCAGGACAATTAGTTTGCTGAGGTATGAGTGATATACTTGCCCCTACCTCATCCTGCAACACGCGAAAAAGCTCATTCCACTGTTGCAGCGCTAGCCGTTTATCCGGCTTGTTGGTTACTCGCATCCAGACATTGATCTCATAGACCAGGTCATATGAAGTTGGCTCGCACATCAACAAATTTGAGATGCCAGTGCGGTCGCTTGGTTTCAGACTGTCAGATTTCATAATTAATACTTTATTATCGGCTTATTCAACCACCCACGACACTATCCGGTTATGGCAGCGTGTTGGGCCAATATATGTTCGTTAATACCTGAGCAGAAGATTCGGGAGTTATCGGCTCGGTTGCATGCAAAGCCGCATCTTTTTGGCAATCCCCTTGAAAAACCACATCCAAACTTCCCGTCGCATTTGGTCCAAGGGCGCGCAGAGTGAGTGAACTTGCATCTGACACTGCGTTAAATATCCCTTGAGCGGTATGTATTGCATCCTGCATAATTCGCTCCCGGTTAAAAGCCCCTGATTCGAGCTTAAAGGAAACCGTGATATTTAAGCTGCGCGGATCGATTGTTATATTAGTAATACGATTCGCGAGTTCCGGATTGCGCTGCGAAAGGCTATTGAAAAATCTTTGTTCTAAAACGGTGACTGCTATTGCCGGTTGTAATCTGGGTGGATTAGGGGGCGGAATATTATTTAATTCGGTCGGCGCCTGATTCTGAATTGGAACAGGCGTTGGCGTAATAATTGGCGCTGATGGCTTAGCGATTATCGGCGGTCCAACTGGTGCTGTGGTTGGCTGCTTTCGCATTAACATTATAGAAAGAAAAACAACGAGTACAATCAAAACCCCAATAATGCCAAGTAGGGCGTATGCCCATTTCGGAGGCGGTGTGTTGGGTTGATATTGAGTGTTGGCTACTCTGGCCTCTTCCATCTCGTTTTTGCGTTGTTGTAAATCTTCGAGCTTAACGCGTTCGCCAACACCGTTTGGGTTCAAGTCAAGCGCCATCTGATACCATTCGATTGAATCATCAATACGGCCTTGATCGCGGCAAATATCGCCTAAGAGTGTGTGTGAAGTGGCATTATTAGGGAAGCGGCGCAGGATACCGATGCACATATTCTCCGCTTCAGCCCACTGACCTCGCATCCGTAGTAAGTTCGCATTGGTTAGCTCGGCATAAACCTCGCGGTCCGATCCTTCGAGCGCCACGTTATCCGGATTGTCGCATTTGACCGGAGCGCCGCATTCTAAGCAAAAGACTGCGGATTCCGGAAGCTTAGTAAAGCATTTATCGCAAACTAGCATCAGTATTACCTACCTGTATGCCCAAAGCC
>JBAXQP010000237.1 GCA_037131655.1 bacterium
CCTACATCTCAAACGATGCTGATCTATGTCAAAAAAGGCTCTACTTATAGCTTTATCATCAACGATAAAGGACGAGTTGTCCAGATCGGTTCGATTGCAGAACGCGATGCTGCTACTAAAACGAGGAAGGGCATTACGCTAGGATCAACCTACGGAGAAGTCCTGAAAGTATACGGCTATCCCGAAATGCATGAATTCCAGGGGTCGACGATTATGCTTCTCAAGTATTTGAAGAAGCAGCACGTCGCATTCCAACTTTTCAACCAGAAAGTCGTCGGCATAACAATCGCTGCCGGCGTTCAATAAGACTAAAACTATAGCGGGTTGCTCGTTGTGAATTAGCGGCAACCCGCTTATTACCATCGACTGCCGGGCACGGAGGCATCAGCAGAGATGGCTTCAAATGACGCTTTAGAGCAAATTCGACAGCGTGTGGAGATAGCCGACCTCGTTCGCGAGTACGTTCGGTTGCTACCTTCAGGCAAGAGTCTTAAAGGTCTCTGCCCGTTTCATAACGAGAAAACCCCCTCTTTCCATGTCACTCCAGCCCTTGGACGATTTCACTGCTTTGGTTGTGGTGAATCAGGCGATATTTTTTCTTTCCTTCAAAAAGTCGAGAATTTAGAGTTTCGCCAAGTAGTTGAACGTCTTGCTGAGCGTGCCGGCGTTGAACTGCCTAAGCTATCCAATAAGCGATCACAAACGACCAGTGAAAAGGAAGAGTGGTATAGTGTTTTAGCGTCTGCTGCCTCTTTCTATCAGCAGCAACTTCCTAAATCAAACACTGCAATCGCCTATCTACGAGATCGTGGCATGGATGAGGCTACTATTCAACATTTTGGTTTGGGGTATTCACCGGAAGAATGGGATTCTTTAGCACATCACTTCTCAAAACAAGGCATCAAACTCACGGTTGCTCAAAAGATGGGATTGGTCGACCAGGGAAGAGATCGCGGCTATTTCGACAAGTTTAGAGAACGCCTGATGTTCCCCATTTACGATGCTCAAGGAAGAGTCATCGCCTTTGGTGGTCGAATAATGGGAAGCGGTGAACCGAAATATTTAAATTCGCCTGAAACCCCATTATTTTCTAAGCGAAGTACCCTTTATGGCCTCCATACTGCTCGTCCCTATTTGCTTAAACAACGCACTGCAATTTTAGTGGAAGGTTATTTCGATGTCATTGCCGCCCAAAGAGCAGGGTTCCATAATACTTTGGCAACGCTTGGTACGGCACTCAGTGAAGAACACGCTAAACTGCTACACAGATGGGCAGATCGGGTGATTGTTGCCTATGATTCGGATAATGCCGGAATAGCCGCAGCAGTTCGCGCCGCCGAGGAATTAGTTCAGCAACAGGTTGATGTAAGGATCGCATATTTACCGGAGGGTGAGGATCCGGATTCTTTATTAAAAAAGTCCGGACCATCGGCTTTCAACCTGGCACTTGATCAAGCTGAAACAGTGACTGCTTTCAGACTTAATCTAATCCTGCGTAATCATGACCTCAGTACGGCGGATGGATTGACAGCAATGTTTAAAGAGACAATTCCTGTTATTGCTTCTGTTCAAAGTAATGTTGAAAGAGACCGTTACGTTTTGATGCTTGCCCCCTATGCGCCAGCATATAAGCATGATGCCGCCCGAGCAGAAGATGCGATAAGAAAAGACATCGCTCAAGCGATTCGAAAACAAAGTAAGGATCGTCAAAAAACACCTGCAAAGCAAAAAGAAGATGAGCCTGCGCAAGCAATTTCTGGCCCAACATTGCCGCGAGCTTTAATTGAATCTGAAATGACACTCATTAGAGCAGCTTGTGAAACAGAATTTCGCGAACACATTTGGGAATGGATTGAACCTAAGCATTTTGATTTACCATTACATAAGGAAATTGCTGAAGCTATCAGGACTGCTTGGGGAGATACCTCTCCAGATGCTTCGCCAGAACAATTTATAAATAAAATAGAAAATGAAAAAATAAAGCAGGAATTTACGGGGCTTATGGTGAAAGATAATAGACCAATCAATGATGTTTGGCTAGAAGATTGTCTTGCCTATTTGAATAGGCATCGAGAGCGTCAGCAATCCGCCGCGTTGCGAGATAAGTTGAGTGACACAGACGCTACCGAGGAGCAACGGCAGTTCTCACGGCTGATCACGGAAGCTCACAGCCGTAAAAACTCATAAAATGAGGTGAACGAAAGTGGTGACTCTTCCACAGGTTTGTGATCCGCACGAAGTTAAACAACTGATCCAGGAAGGACGCGTACGCGGATTTATTACTCTTGAAGAGATTAGTAATCGCTTGCCGGTTCTCAATGAATGCGATGCTGATCTGCTTAGTAACATGTTTGCACTCTTTGAATCGCAAGGAATCGAAGTATTAGATTCCGAGCATTCTTCCATTACGGAAGATATTGAGGCGCAAAAAAATAAAGACAATCCCGAAATTGTTAATTCTCAAATTAATACTGTGCAGGCAGATGATTCAGTCATTATGTGGCTGCGAATCATTGGACGTATCCCGTTGCTAGGTCCTGAAGAAGAATTAGAACTGTCAAAACAGGTACAAAATGGTAATCAGGAAGCCAAAACGATGTTAGCGGAAGCTAACCTTCGATTGGTTGTATCGGTTGCTAAGCGATATAGCGGACGCGGGATGTCTTTTTCCGACCTTATTCAGGAAGGCAACCTCGGCCTTATACGCGCAGTCGAAAAATTCGATTATCATCGAGGTTTTCGTTTCAGCACCTATGCTACTTGGTGGATTCGACAATCGATTACCCGCGCAATTGCCGATCAGGGACGAACTATTCGCTTGCCCGTTTATATGATGGATACCATCAACCGACTTGTGAGGGCTACCAATCAATTGCTTCAAGAACATGGTCGTGAACCCTCCTTTGACGAATTGGCAATGACTTTGGGCATTACGGTTGAGAAAGTATACGAAATCATCCGTTCAATTCCAGAGCCTTTGTCACTTGAAACACCGGTGGGTGAAGATGAAAACCGACTGATTGATTACCTCGAAGACAGAGAAGCAGATGGTCCCAGCGATTATGCTTCTCGCGCTCTTCTGAGAGATCGTATTGATGAGTTATTAAGCACCCTGACAAACAGAGAGCGGGACGTCGTCAAAATGCGTTTTGGCCTATTTGACGGCCTTCCTCGAACTCTTGAAGATGTGGGATTATTCTTTAACGTCACAAGAGAGCGCGTGCGGCAAATAGAATTGAAAGCTCTTAAACGCCTACGCCAGCCTCAACGAAATAAACGCTTAAAAGACTACATCGAATATAAATCAGTGAATTAGGGGCGATTACAAGAACAGAACCAATAACCGGCAGCTTGAAAGTTGCCGGTTATTGATATATTAAGGCAGTTGCAGTTTCAAAGGTCTCCTAGTAAAATGAGGTTATGTTTTTGAAATGCCATCTTGGTGGGAAATATGCAACGATTTTTTAAGTTTGATGGCCGACTTCGATGGGCGGGACGTAGGAAACTCAACCTTAGTGATCCAGAACACCTGCTAGAAGAAGTGGAATTAAGGGATCGTGAGCTAATTGAGGCTCAACGCACGATTAAAGCATTAAATGCCGACATGGCAGATCGTGACGCTGAACTTGAAGCTCTTAAACGCATCAGTGAAGCAACAGGTTCCGTTTTTGGCTCAGAGGAAATGCTACAAGGTATCGCCGAAATCGCCATCCGCATAACAGGTACAGAAGGCTGCCAGATTTATTTATTCAGTGAAGACCGCACAAAGTTAATCTTACGCGCAACCGGTGAAGCTGGGCGAGAGCTTGTCGGCAAGATTGTATTGGATATTGGTGAAGGTATTACCGGTTGGGTCGCTCGTGAAAAAAAGCATGTTGCCTGTCCACGCCAAGCCTACAAAGACCATCGATTCAAATTCTTCCCCGTATTAGATGAAGCTGAATATGAAAGTTTTCTTTCTGTGCCACTGCTTGTAAGGAATGAGGTAATTGGGGTTATAAATGTCCGAACCAGAGAGGCGCATGAATATACCCGTAATCAAGTGAGGTTGCTTTCAGGCATCGCCAGTCAGGTAGCAGGCGCCATAGATCATATGCGCCGCTACAAGAAGCTTGAAGCCCAAGCATCTCAGCTCAGCACTCTTTCAGAGGTAAGCAAGACTATTACCTCCAATATGTATCTCGAAGAGATATTGCAGCTTCTAGTTAATTTGACCGCACATTCGCTAAATTATAAGATATGCAC
>JBAXQP010000238.1 GCA_037131655.1 bacterium
TATAGAATTATAAGGCCTCTCTCATTAACAGGAGAGGCCAATTGATTTGTTGAAACTTATTCTTTCTTTATGCAGACCAGTACTTCTTATCTATTCATACTTTTTTAACTGAATGAGCGATGAATTTCATTGATAATTTATCTTATTGGCAGGGATTGAGTGTTACGTTATAGAATAGAAAATTAAGTATATCTTTGCGGAGCGAGGAGGTAATGGGATGAGTGACTATAATTGGGATAGGATAAAAAATGACCAACGGCCGATTGATGAGGTAATCGTTGCTGCGCTTGCTCTTGAGGGTGATGAATATTGGGAAGAAGTAATGATACTGCATCAAAGAGGAACGCGAGATGTTTTCGATGCGGCCATCGGATTGTGCAAGAGTGAGGATCCAGTTAAGAGGGAAGTTGGATCAGATATTTTGGGCCAGCTTGGTGGCGGACCTCCTCCGAGGGAATTTGATGATGAATCTGCACCATATCTTATAAAGATGCTTAGAAATGAACAGGATCCAAATGTCATTTCTTCGGCCTGCACAGCTTTGGGACATATTGATGATCCTCGGGCAATAGAGGTTATTAGTAGCTTCAAGAACCATCCAGAAAATGACATTCGGTTTCGAGTTGCGTGCGCATTAGGCTTTAAGGCAGACCCAATCGCTATCAATACGTTAATCGAGTTAACAAAAGACAAAGATGATGAAGTGCGTAATTGGGCAACATTAGGGCTTGGCAATGCGCATGATGATGATGCAGAGCCTGTTGACAGCGAGGAGATAAGAGAAGCTCTGGCAAAACGCTTAGATGATGACTTTGAAGAAGCACGCTGGGAAGCAATTGAAGGTTTGGCCAGACGCAAAGATTTGAGGGCTATCGACGAGATAATAAAAGAAGGCCTCGAGTGTACTTTTAGATATCCAATGCTTTTCGAATCTATGGATGAATTTCCTCATCCAAGCCTCCTTCCTATGCTCAAGAAACTGCAAGAGAATTGGGTTGAAAACCTTCAGGAACTCAATAAAATAATCGAAAAATGTACTGATAACCTTCCTGGACATAACGAAATGCCAGGTAAAGCATTGTCAAGATTCACCTTCTATTCCGATCTTTTTCGAGGTCATATAATCGACCTGACGGCACCTTTAAACAAGAAAACAATATGCTATCCCGGAGATCCTCAATTTAAGAGGTCATGGTTCAGGAAATATAAGGACGCTGGGGTGAACTTATCTTTTGTTGAAACGGGGCTGCATGTAGGAACACATGTGGATGCGCCGCTTCATTTTCTGGATAAAGGTCAATCAATTGACTCTATGCCTGCAGGAGTGTTTAGTGGCGAGGCATGGGTTATTAAAGCCCTCAAGAAGCCTTTTCAAGACATCACACCTGAGGATGTTGAAAAGAATGAAATCAATCCAGGCGAAATCATCTTCTTCTATACTGGTTGGAGCAAGCGGGTGAATACTCCACGCTTTTTCGAAGAAGGATGGCCAGGTATCACTCCTGAAGCGATGGATCTTCTGATTGCTAAAGGGGTCAAAGCAATTGGAATTGATAGCGGATCGGTTGATAGCGCTGCTGGGTTAGCTGCAGGATGTCTTGCCCATAAGAAAGCCGCAGAAGCGGGCATACCGATATTCGAAACTCTTGTCAATCTGGACAAGTTCAATAATAGATTTTACTTTTTTGGTTTCCCTTTAAGATTTGAAGGTGCCGAGGCCAGCCCTGTGCGAGCGATAGGCGTTACACCCTATGACCTTTAGCCTCTCATTTTCAAACATAAAAATCGGGACGGTCTTATGTATGCAATTGAGTTTGTGAGAATCGCGGATGTGATTTAGGCAAAGTGGGGGTATAATACCTTCGCTACGGCGTCGGGGCGTGGCTCAGCTTGGTAGAGCGCACCTTTCGGGTGGGTGAGGTCGCTGGTTCGAATCCAGTCGCCCCGACTGAATAAAACGATGAACGTTGCCTCTGAGGTGGCGTTTATTGTCATTTATGGGCAAATCTACCGATAATATTAGTTGACAGTGTTATCGAGTGTGTGCTTAAATACTCACTAGCCTTAGGGGAGGACACAATCGAACCTAAGCGCTAAATGTGTGCCGATGGAGGGGTACTTAATGCGCCATGGATGGCTTCTTTACTATCTGTGGATATTAGTAATAGCCTTGCCGGCGGCAGCTGCGGTCAATTCACCGGGCACACTTTATGTCGGCCTCAAACGCTTCGCTAACGCTCAAAAACTCATTATAAGCGCCAATTCCACCTTTCACATAATCGATCCTCAAGCCAAAAAGATTCTTCTCGAATGTGAAGCTGGGCAGGTCTGGGCCTTAACCTCAATTAACGGTAAAGTCCATGCAGTTAACGGCGATAATTCTCTAGATTGTGAGAGTATCGAAATCTTTTCTCCGGATGAGAACATCGTGCAGATCGGAGCTTTCAGCGAAAAGCTATCGCGCTTCCATGGTCGTCTTTTAATCAAAATTGTTAATGGCAAGCTGTTTGCTATTAACGATGTGGGATTGGAGTCTTATCTGATGGGTGTTGTGCCCTCAGAGATGCCTTCCAAATGGAAAGTCGAGGCGCTTAAGGCGCAAGCAGTTGCTGCTAGATCATATACCGTCCGAGGACAGCATCGGCACGAAGCCGACGGATATGATTTATGTGATGGGGTTCACTGTCAATGCTATCTTGGGATGAGCGCTGAAAGGGAGAGCACTAACGAAGCGGTTCGGCTAACTGAAGGCATAGTGCTCACCAGTGATAGCCAAATCGCCGATTGCGTTTATCATGCCGCTTGTGGAGGCGCCACTGCTGCCAGTACTGAAACTGGTTTTGGTTCTGCTCAACCTTATCTCATCGGAACATCAGATTTAAATGGCGATAATCCCTATTGCGCGAAATGCCCCCGCTACACCTGGACAATAAACTTAACTAAAGACAATATCAAAACACTCCTGAAAAGTGTTAAAAAAGATGTCGGAGAAGTAATTAGTCTTAAAATAATTGCGGCTGGCTCTTCATATCGTGTTCAAAAAGTGGAGATTGAGGGAATGTCTGGGAAGGCCACTGTGAATGGGGTGTCATTCCGCAACTGTTTTGGTTGGGATAAGTTCCAGAGCACACGGTTTACTATTGAGAAGAATGAGAGCGGTTGGCTTATAAATGGCACTGGTTATGGTCATGGCGTCGGATTATGCCAATGGGGTGCAAATGGCCGAGCTGAGGCAGGGCAGACCTTCCGTCAAATTCTCGAAGCCTATTATCCAACAACCAAACTAGAAACCTTGGTCTCGTCAGATATCACCGAGCTAGCCTCAAGAGGCAAACCACGTACTTCCATCCCGCCCAAAAAGAGAGCGCTTCGTAAATAAGCGCTCTATGCCATCTTAATGACTTTTCCTGTAGATATGGATTTGTAGGCGACTTCAGCAATGGCAACTGCTTGTCGGCCATCCCATGGGGTACAGAACATAGGTTTGCTATCAAGTACATATTCGACGAAGGAACGGAGTTCGCACTCATGCGCGTTGGGGTTGCCTAGCTCTTCTCTGGTGAATGAGCCTGACTTGCCATCGAATGTTTCCCACTTTAATTCGCCGCTGAAACCGCCATGTATCATGTTTCCATTTGTGCACTGAATGCTTGTTCCTAACTCACCAATTGGAGAACATAAAGACGATCGAAGAACCCCGCATGCGCCCTCTTGGAACGTTATAGTTACAACTGCGTAGTCGGGGTAGTCCGTGAAACCTCCTGCATTTCCCCCTACGGCGAATACTGACTCAGGCTCTCCCGCAAGCCATCGCATATAATCAATCTCATGGGCGTTAATTTCCATGAGAGCCCCGCCACACTCTTTGTATTTGGATCGCCAGCCATGACCGAAACCCACTTTGTTATTCCCTGTGCGTACCACAGAAATAGAGAGGGGTTTACCTAGTATGCCGGTATCAAGTATCTCTTTCGACTTTGGATAGTGGGCAATATAGCGCAGGACCAGCCCGATTCCTAACGCAACTTCCGCTTCTTCACAGACTGCAATCATTGCATCACAATCACGGGTGTTCACAGCAAGCGGCTTCTCACTAAAGACATGCTTACCGGCCTTGGCTGCGGCAAATGTCAGCTTTGCATGGGCATCAGGTGGAGTGGCGATGATAACGGCGTCGATATCATTGGATGCTAATAGCGACTTCAGGCTCTTATAGGGCTG
>JBAXQP010000239.1 GCA_037131655.1 bacterium
ATTGTCTTCTGGCCTGTTCTGCAAGGTCGCGCATTTAAGCGGCGGCCTTTTTTTTACGTCAATTTTAGCCTAGACCAAGACTGAGAGGATGAGGGCGCATAGGCCGATAATGGCTAAGATACCCCGCAAAATTTGGTATCTATCCCAGCGACTGCGAGTTTGTGCCCAATTATCCGGCATCGTCTCAAGGTTCCAGACTTGAACTTGCTTATTAATCGGCTGAATAAGCGCTGTCCAGATAAGTATCATAGCGGCGATGCAAATGAGACTCACCCAAGTCATCGTGAAGACTTTTGGATTCTCACGAACAAAAGGAAGAGCGATTAATACGGCAAAGAAAGCGGCGCCTTCGATAACTCTCAGCGCTGACCCATAGTTTCGCAATAAAACTTGATGGATGTCGAGAAAGACAATACTCGGAAGCGCTGATTTTGGCCGTGCCTGCAAAACCAGCCCAAAGGCAACCCCCGCCGCAATTCCCATCATCAATAAGCCAACAAACTGAACTACCAGTAATACCATTTAATTCCCTCTAGAGCAGTTCGATAACGCTGTTATCGCCAAGCATTAGTTGCATGGCTTGGGAGCGTTCCGGATGGCAGCGGACTTGGACGCCGCGGCCTAGAAGACTGTGCTTAATTCGATCACCGATATTTTTAATCGAGCAATCCGGCATCACGACACTATCGTGTACCCCACTGCCAATTAAGTAAACCCCATCTCCAATAGCCGTATAGGGGCCAATTCGGCAATTTTCAAGGTGGCAATTGGAGCCTATAATCGAAGGTCCCTCAATAATTGTATTGATGATCTTGCTATTAGCCCCAACTGAAACAGGTCCAAAGAGTCGAGAGTGGGAATCAACCTTACCCTCGATGATCCCAACGAGGTCTTCTAGCACGAGGCGATTGGCTTCCAATAGGGCATCGAGGTCGCCGGTGTCTTTCCACCAACCTTTGACTTTATGCGAGCGAACGTTCTTGCCGCTGTCTATCAAGTATTGAATGGCATCGGTGATTTCAAACTCATCTCGCCATGAGGGTTTGATGGCTTTGACCGCTTCAAAGATACATGAACTAAAGAGATACACCCCGACCAGCGCGTAATCGGAACGAGGCTCCTTCGGTTTTTCCTCCAGCGTTATCACTCGGTCACCATCAAGTTCAGCCACACCGAACTGTTGAGGATTCGGAACTTGCGCGAGAAGAATCATTGCATCGGGCTTGTCCCGCTCAAATTCATCAACGAGCGCAGCAACTCCCGACCGGACGATGTTATCGCCGAGATACATCACGAACGGTTCTTCTTTGAGAAAAGGCTGGGCGACTTTGACGGCATGCGCTAATCCAAGGGGCGCTTCTTGGGGTAGATAAGTGACTTTTAAACCCCATTGGGAGCCATCGCCAACCGCTTGCTCGATAGCCTCATGGGTATCGCCGACAATCATGCCGACTTCACGAATGCCGGCATCACGCACGGCTTCAAGCCCATAATAGAGCACCGGTTTGTTTGCTACCGGCACTAACTGTTTGGCCATGCTGAATGTTATTGGGCGCAGCCGTGTGCCTTTGCCCCCTGCCAGAATTAGCGCTTTCATTCTATACTCTCTGTTTGACAACAGCAGATATATTTCCTGCCTGCGTCTTCAATAGAATCTAGCCGATTTAAGGTATTACTTACATCGGTTTGACCATTCCGGAACAAGAATGTCGGAAATTAAGAAGGAGATCGAGGATCAGCCTCTCGAATCCCTTTCAAGGATAGACTATTATGCCGACTTTTCACTACATTGCGATTAATCAAACGGGCGAATCCGTACAGGGAGCTATCGAGGCAAAGAACCGGCTCGAAGCTGTTGATACGATTCGACGTCATGGCTTAATGGTGACTTCGATAGAAGAACCGTTAAGCGCTAAGACTGCGAGCGCTGCCAGACAAACAACAGGTTCTGTTTTCGGCGGTGTGCCGCTGCCGGCATTGGCGGTTTTCTTTCGGCAGTTCGAAACCCTTGTTGGAGCGGGGGTGAACGTTCACCAATCGCTTGAAGCACTCACTCGGCAGACGCAAAATTCGCAATTGAGGCGTGTTGCTATCGAGTTGGCAGATAGTGTGTTATCCGGCGAGGCGTTGTGTAACGGCATGTCGCGCTATAGCCATGTCTTTCCTCCTCTAACCATCAGCTTAGTCAGAGCGGGTGAAGAAGGCGGCCTGCTCCATCGCACTCTTGGGCAAATTGCGGACTATTTAGATAAAGAAGTCCAATTACGCGGTCTGGTGCGCAAGATAACGTTCTATCCTAAACTGCTTGTATTAGCTGCGATTGCCATTCCGGGTTTGACACGCATAGTTGTCAGAAGTTTTGCAGGGGAAACCGATTTTGGCGGGTTTTTGAACTCAATCACGTTCTACTATTTTGCCGTGCCAATTATTATTGCGATAGCGCTGATCTTTCGTTTGGGGTCTCAATCCCATGAATTTTGCGCCGCATGGGATTCGATCAAGTTAATGATACCGGGTGTCGGTTTTTCGCTTCGTCAACTTGCAATGGCTAAATTTGGCCGGGCATTAGGCGCGCTTTATGCCGGAGGGGTGCCGCTTCCACGCGCAATTGGACTTGCTGCAGATGCTTGCGGGAATGCCGCGATTCAAGATGCCATCAAGCCTGCTGCTCTTAAGATAGAACGAGGGCGCACCGTCACAGAAAGCCTCCAATCCACCAATTGTTTCCCTCCAATGGTCCTCAATATGCTGGCGACCGGTGAGCATACGGGCGAGATGGATAAGATGCTGTTTTCGGTTGCCGGTTATTACGAAGATGAAGCCAGCGCCAAAGCCGCAATGGCCGCCACAGCCCTCGGCGTCTTCTTGGTGCTTCTGATTGCAATCTATATAGGTTTTATGGTGATCTCATTCTACACAAGCTATTTCGGCCAAATAATGAAACCCCCCGATGCCATGATGCTTAGGTTCTAATTAGGCTATAACACATGCGTGTAAAGCTCTCCTCCCTTCCCTACTCAGGGAAGCGGATTTTAGGATGAGAAAGAGAATGATCCCGGACTCTATCACCTATCACCCATCACCCATTACCTTCTCCGTAAGTACGCACTACACACTTCGTTTGTGATACACTTCATATTCGCTGGGCTTCTCCCACTTGAAAGGATCACAAATGAGATTTGGCGCGCATATGTACCTTTGGGCCGATACATGGTCGGATAAGTCGTTATATTTAATTGATCATGTCAAAACACTTGGGTTGGATTGTTTCGAAATCGGGTTTGGGGATGAATTAGAATTCACTGCATCCCATACTCGCGATAAAGCCAAAGATGCCGGTGTCGAGCTGATTGTCAGCCCCGGTGGAATTTGGCCGATGGAAGCCGATATCTCTTGCGAGGATGCTGATAATCAGCGCAAAGGCCTTGCCTGGCATAAACGCGCTATCGATATGACCGCAAGTGTTGAAGCGAGCGCCTATACGGGAGCGCTTTATGGCCACCCCGGACACGTCGAGCGGCGATTGCCGACAACCGATGAGTTCAAACGTACCTCAGAGCATCTCAATACCCTCGCCGAATACGCACAAGTACGCGGGATTAACTTAGTTTTAGAGCCAATGAGCCATTTCCGCACCCATATGGTCAACCGTCCCGATCAAGCCATGAGTCTCATCGAAATGACTAACCATCCGAACCTTTTGGTACTATTAGACACCTATCACCTGGTCACAGAGATAAGAAATTATGCCGAAGCCGTTCATACAGTTGGCGATAAGCTGTGGGGAATTCATGCCTGCGAAAACGACAGAGGCGCCCCCGGCGGTGGAATCGTCCCCTGGGAAAGCTTCTTCAAAGCCTTAAAAGAGACCAATTTCAAGGGCTACATGGGCGTCGAATCCTACAATTCAGGCTCCCTGGAAATGGCCCCCAAACGAGGCCTTTTCAACAACCCCTGCCCCGACGGCGACGCTTTCGTAAAACACAGCTTGGCCTTCTTCAGCCAGATGATGAAGGAGTAGCGTGTATTTAGGGAGAAGATGATAGGTGATAGATTCCGGAATCATTCTCATCTTCTTTCTCTTTCTCATACTCAAATCCGCTTCCCTGAACAGGGACAGGCTCGGTTCGGGGATCGGACTTTTACCTTTAGCCTCTCTATCAGGAA
>JBAXQP010000240.1 GCA_037131655.1 bacterium
ACCTGATGGGCGTGCAGATACTGCGCACGCAACTGGGTGCCCCGGATGCCAGCGGCCGCCGCGCGCCAGTGGTGATACCCGGCTCGGAGTTCCTGCTGGAGGTGGACCTGGTGGTGGAAGCCATCGGCCAGCTCCCCCCGGCGAAGCTGGATCAGCTCCTCCCCGGCGTGGAACTAAACAAATGGGGCTACATCATCACCGGAGAAGGCACCACGCGCACCAGCCTCCCCAACGTCTACGCCGGCGGCGACATCGTCAACGGTGGCAGCACCGCCGTAGCGGCGATAACCGCCGGAATGTTGGCGGCGGAGGAGATGGGGGGATAAAGGACAATTGAACGGGAATACCAGCCCTAACGTATTGGCCAACCACTGTTGGCATCGATAATGTCATCAATTTCCTGCATGATTCGCTTTGTTTCGGCGAGAGCGGCGATGATGTGCTGGTAATTGATGACATCGTCAAAGGTTAATTCTCTCCCTTTGCGGTCTTTCAGCCATTTATCGCACACTTGATAGCCACCGATGTAGAACTCCCACACCTCCGCTGGAACTCCATCGATGTACTGTGTCTTATTTATCCACACTCGTCCCAGTTCTTCATTATGCGGGCAGGTGAAAGATACCTTTCCCACAACATTACTACCTGCTATCCGAAAGCGAGTGGTTAGCGCTGCCTGCTGCTCCATCAAGTGCAACCTTACTAATTCATCACCCAGTGCACATAGGTTGCGGAATAATACTGGGTTACTTGTAATTGGCAAACGCGGGAAGTCGATCTTCAGAAATTCCTCATAACGGCTACGGTAGGTTGGTGCATGGAAGATAGCATACATGTAGCTGAAGATGTCTTCTGGCCCGAAGGTCGTCTGTAAATCCCCTTTGCCATCGGGTACGAAATTCATATGAAGTTTTGCTGCACAGTCCGCAATGAATTCCGCCGCGAGATTGGGACGCCGCCCCCCCGGTGCCTGGCTTGGAGTGTCCAAATCAAACAGGCCAGCTTTTGGTTTGCCGTTAGGATACAGATAGAGTGGGAAGAGGTAGTTCGTATCGTACGCTGCGCAACATTTGTGATCGGAGATACTTTGGGTTGCCAGTGCACCCCAGGTATCCCGAGTTTGCCTTGTTGTCACCAGCCCGTAATTATCACCCTTCATAAAATGATGCATCACCTCATGACGTGGCAATTCGACTACTGACTCATGATGATAATAAAACCTTTTATCGAAAGGACGATATAGGCATTGGGTGAAATATGATTCCCAATTCTTATCGGATGCTAATGACTTTCGATTTCCTGATATTTTCCAATCTCTGGTATTATTAAGATTGAAGGTGCATGCAACGACATCATCGCTAATATTCAAATCCCTGAAACTTTCAATACGTTTTCGTAACGACGTGGAACTTACATCGATAACAAAATCATCTCGATGTGTTTTAATTCCGGTTGAATTGACGCATAAAATGTCAGTGATCTCCCAGCCGTTTTCATATTCTGGTAGCAGCGTGGTGTTTAAAGGTACAAAGAAGAAATATGGTGCCTGTGGGGAAAGCTCCTGCCATTTTGATAGCGAGATACTTTCGTTATTCAAACGCTCATACTTACTTTTACGTGTTCCCCAATATCCTGTATGGAATACTCGAGCTGTTGTTCCATTCGTTTTTTGTGGCGATGGATATTTGACGAAAAAACCGATAGAAACACCTTGCTGAATGTCAAAAACGTTTTCATCTTTCCCACCATCTGGGGTTTTCTCCCCTTTTTTGCTATTCCCATGTAAGTCGAGGAGATAAATCTCGTCGAAAGAATGCCATAAACTATGACGCATACCTTTAAAGGTAGGGTTGTCCAGATACCCGTTATTGGTTATAAACGCGAGGATGCCATATCCGGTTTGATCAATGCGCCACTGAGCAAAGCGCATAAATTTAACATAGTCGTCATTCAGATATTTGGGATTTTGTTCCAGCAAAGGATTCCCATCAATTTTGAAATAATTGGCAGTAGCCTTTCCTGTCATGGTATCTTTTCCGTGTAGCAAGTCAGAAATCCACTTGCCCTTATTGGCAGAATGACCAGAATAGGGGGGGTTACCAAGTATTACAAGTATGGGCAAATTCTGCTTAACTTGGTTTGCCTCTGCTGCTTCTGCATTTAGCCATTGCGTAAATCCAGAAGCCGGTGGCAACTCAAATGCTTCCTGTAGGGTATTAGTCAAATAGATGCGCAAGCGTTCATTAGCATGAAAATCGTAACCAAGTTCGGACAGTTGCAGCCCTAGTTTCATATGCGCTACGGCATAGGGAGCCATCAGTAATTCGAAACCGAAGAGACGCGGTAGCAGATGCTCTGCTACATAGCTGTTCCACATGCCAATCTGACCCTGTTCGGTAAGGTGCTGGTAGATCTGGTCGATGACTCCATGAAGGAAGGTGCCCGTTCCGGTAGCAGGATCCAGAATCTGCACTTTATGCGACTCATGTTTGAGACCGTCGCTATCCAGTTTTGACACCTTGCTGGTATCCGCCAGCCCTTGAGGCAGAGCAAACTTTGTTTTCAGCAGGTGATCAACGCCGCGGACAATATAAGAGACCACTGGTTCAGGTGTGTAATAGACACCACGTGTCTCG
The DNA here is from genome assembly GCA_037131655.1 of bacterium. NCBI lineage: Bacteria > bacterium. The sequence continues at coordinate 2,637 of JBAXQP010000240.1, forward strand.
CGTAGTTTGGGGTCATATGCTGCAAGGAAGGTCTCATAGAAGTGCACCACCGGGTCTTGCTGCCTTGTGCGCTTGCCAAAATTCGTCAGAATGGCAGCGATATCCGCACGATTGAGCAAATTTGTAAGGTTATCCACCACCCAGACGAAAGGTTCATCTTCGAGTTCTGGTCCAGCGATTTGTGAGAACATCTTTCGCAGAAATGGGTTGGTTTTGGGCAAGAAATGGGGTGAATTCCGCCGTGTGAACTCTTCATTCACTGGCATACTACACCGGGACGTGAACAGGCCATAACACAGTGTTTGGGCGTACATATCCACAAAATCAGCAGGTTTCAAATCATGGATCAGCACTTCGCGGAAACTGCTTAATTGGTCATGTAGCAATCCACCTCGCACGCCCTCTTCCTCATATGCAATAGCCATCGCATCGCGAAGTAGATGGGTAAGAGAGGCCATGCGTGTCGCCAAATCTCTAGGATTATTGATTGTCGGGACATTCTCACGCAGGAATTCGCATATTAACTCGGTAATGCGTGCTTCGCCATCTGCATCAACAATCACCTTATTGTTGCGTCCCACATATGCCAGCCGTACTGTCATACGCTTTTCCCCGCCGGCATACCAACGGAATTCCAGATAATCAGTGAGAATAAGGTTGCCCAGTCCGTCCAGGTAGCGTGCCATCTGTTCGCTTTTTTCGACGGTGGTTAATTGAGTATCTACATCCTTTGCTTCGATGTATCCCAGTGGAGTTTGCCCTTTGGTGACGATAAAATCTGGAGCACCACATTTGACACGCTTTGGCTCATTGGTTGCAGTTATGGTGAGGCCATTCTCCTGCGCCACAGCTTCAATAAAGGCTTTCAATGCAGGTCGGTAGGTGTGTTCGGTAGCACTACCAGCCTGTAATGCATACTCGACCTGCTTAAGATACTCCGAAATCGCTGTCAAAAATCTATACTCCTCACTACAATATTATGTGCAGTATAGCAAGGCTTTCCATGCAAAGCAACAGAAGTCGCGCTAATCTGCTGACAGTTTGCTTATCGGTTATAACCCCCGACCTTCACGTCAGAGAGAAGACCCCTCGTCTCATTTCAGATCCTGCAATATCTCCAGTGCATCCTTTGCGTCTTTGCTACTTACCCAAATCTCCATAGGCCCGGTGAGCATATTGACCCCAAAGAGGAAGCGACCATACCCTATCAGATCTTGAAATTCTTCGTTTTCTCGAGATGTGGAATCTCAATTGAATCCAGATACGTCTTCGCCAATAAAAACGTTCCCAGGTCGTCGCTTTGGAATACCTTAACCAGTTCCAGCTCTTCATTTTGCGACATCTTTTCCTCCTAAACAATCCTGCTCATTTCGGGTATTCCGAAATTGCAGTATAGCAAGGCTTTCCTGGCAAAGCAACTCATCATGCCGCTAAAATTTCCCTACCCTTCCCCCAATTTGTGCACTGTGCTACAATTAGCATGGTTAATAATGGGCGACAGGCCCGCATGGT
>JBAXQP010000241.1 GCA_037131655.1 bacterium
AATGAAAAAGGCGTTTACACTTATTGAACTGTTGGTAGTCATTGCCATTATTGTGATCTTGGCTGCGATACTATTTCCAGTCTTTGCAGCCGCTCGAGAAAAAGCACGGTCTACCACGTGCTTGAGCAATATGAGCCAACTCGGCAAGGCGTTTATGATGTACCTTTCCGACTATAACGAGCGCTATCCTTATACCGGTGTACATACAGCGAATAAAGAAATTGCTAACTGGGTAATTCCATGTGAGCCTTACTGTGAAAAGATTGCAGATCCCGAACCTGGAAACTTGTGGCCCTATACCAAGAACCTCGGTATATACCGATGCCCTTCAAATGTGAAGCCGATCAAAAACAACTCGTTCAATACCAATCCCTACAAACCCCAGAATGCCCGTGTCACCTATACGATGAACGAATATTTCGAGAAGATCAAGTATTCCATAATCACCTACCCATCCGATACATTCCTACTTTACGACGAAAGTGGAAGGACTGTAAATGATGGCAACTACAATCCGTGGGCATTTGACATTAACGGGGACCAGCATGTTAACGGGGCAATCGCCGCTTGCGCTGATGGGCACGCCCAGCGATTTCCCTACTCAGCCATTGGCAACTCTCCTTGGAGTTTGCCCGGACCTGGCCCACTATTCTGCAACTACAGACCAGATCGCAAGAAACTAAAGACCACCTGGCAAAACAACTACTGCGAGTAATTCCCCATATCCGAATGGTTCTCAAGCATACTCTTCCGACAACTGTTGCGCGATTTTAACCCATTCCCACATACGCTGGGGTTCGTTTCGACAGGTGTGGAGGTCTTTCATGATGACCTCTATAGCACAGCCTCGGGTCTTTTCGAACGCGTCGCGCAGTTGTTCACGGGCCAGGTCGGGATCCCAACGGGTCATTCCTAATATAGTGGGGTTGGGCTTCCATGAGAAAACCGCACGGTTGCCGAGGGTTTTGGCGGCAATCGCAACATCCGCCTTCGGGCTGATGGAGATGCGGCGCAGATGGGGAATGTGCTTGAATAGCATGTCAATTTTATTATGCAGTGGCTCACAGCAGCCATAGGCCGCTAAGCCGAAGCGTGCCAGGAAGCGCTTCTCATACTGCAGCGCAAACTCTTCATGCATGGCGGGGGAGACTTCCGAGAATATCTGGGTGGTGGCATGACCCCACTGGTCTTTAGCCCGAACGTGCACGCCATCAAAATCGGGCTGAGGCAACAGGTCGGTATAGCCATAACCGCCGGGGCTGATGGTGTTCACGCGGTTATTCAGGTGGAGCAGGTTAAGCGCCTCATATTGGTCAAGGGCGCAGAGATAGTATTGGCACATGCGTTCCAGCCATGAATGCAGCCACTCAGGCCGGTCCACCATATCGAGGAACGTTTGCTCGATCCCCCGCCACGTGATGAAGCTATCCAACGGGTCATACCAGTGAGAAGCGACGCCCTGCTTGTAGACCGTCAGGATGCCGTCATAAAGCTCGCAGAGGATCTGATAGTTGCGCTCAGTGGCTTCCCAATCCACCGTGACAGTCGGCATGGGGATTCGCGTTGGGGGGTCATCATCGGCGATGACACAGTTGAAGTGCTTTGCCCCGTAGGTCATTTCAGGCACGGTGCTGTCACCTGTAATGCCCAATCCTGTCTGCGACATCACAATGTGGGAAACCATGGTTGCTTCCCATATGGTGTCATCACGCAAATGATCCCACTTATAGCGCAACATGCGGAAGAAGAGTTCCTGGTTTCGTGCATCTTGGCCCTCGCAGACAACCGTGCGTTCGATGCCGGTTTCTCCACGCGTATCATCCCATATCGAGATCATAGGTTTGACGTGCTCAAGGTTAATGAGCCTGCGCCAAAGGTCTCGGCGCTCATCCTGCCGGGGATGCGCCGCAATCTCCGCATGCTGCTTAGCCAAATCTCGGATAATAACTCTATCTTTTGCTGAGATAATCATTTTTCCTACCTATAACCTTTAGCATTGTCTAAGGCTCTACTGGAATACAAAACACCCCAAAGGAGTGTCATTCAGAGCAAAGCATGGAATCTCTCCGAAATAGGCAAAGACAAGCAATCCGTTAGCTTCAGAGACGATTTCCACGGGTACAAACCCTCTCTCTCAAAGACACTCACAACGATACTGATAGTGCAAGCTTTTCGCCTCTAATACCTTCCGTACTCCTGCGCAATCTCTACCATCGCTTTTAGGTTTTCGAACTTGGCATCGGTAGGGACTTCATCGGCACTGCCCATGATATAACCGCCGCCTTCTTTGGCTTCATCCAAACATCGTTTAGCTTCTTTGCGGGCATCCTCAAGAGTTCCGAAGGCGAGGGTCACGCAGTCGAAGTTGCCCATGAGGGCAACGCGCTTGCCGTACTTCTTCTTCGCTTCGGCCAGCGTCAGGTCACCCTGGTTGGGTTCAAAGGCGCCGATCAGGTGTGGGCCTGCATCAACAATACAGTCCATTAGTTTGCGCATGCTCCCCACCGTGTAGAATGCAATATATTTTCCGGCGGCCCGAACCTTATCGCAGGCCATGTGCATCTCCTCGGTAGTCCATTTGGCAAACTTCTCAGGCCCCATCTCTGAACCGGTGGCCCAAGCGATGTCGTAATACATCACATCAGAGGGGGAGGCAATGAACGAATCGATGGCCTTGTCTGTCCGACGCCAAGCCGCCTTCATGGCTTCACGTACCAGATCTTGCTCTTCACACAGGTCGATTAATAATCCCTCCATGCCGCGCACACCAGCCAGCATACTGTAGGCCGAGACGATACCCACGCTGGGGACGCCATCCTCACCAAAGAGCTCGCAGGCCTCTTTGACATCCGGGCTACGGTCAATCTGAGCAGCATCCCCTTCTTCATTCCACTTGCGGATCATGACTGCCCAGTCTTTGGGCTCCTTCACCCAAGGCTCGACCTGCTTGCCCACCAACGGGTCTTCTGGGATGAGACCCGTGTCATAGACACTTGTGAGGGAGCCGACAGGGGTTTTCATATGGTTGCGTATGACTTTATGTGTACCTTCACTGACCAAAACTTCACTCCATCGCTCATAACCAAGCAGGGGTGGATGCCAAACGTCGATGCCCAAAGGCCCGCGATAGAATGTGGAACCCAGCATCTGATGGACTTCAAATGCTGCCCTCCAATCCCCGCGGCCTAGCACTTTATTGGCGTAACGGTGATGGATTAACGGCGCAACCGGGACGACGTCCGGAGTTTCGCCTTTTAACGCTGCCATGAATGCTTGTTTCTTAGTCATTGATTATATCCTTTCGATTGATTGTTTTCATTCTCGTAGCACTGGCTTTTCATATAGGGGTGACCTCTCCCCCTACTTCGTAGGCTCCTCTCCGTGACACGGAGAGGAGTAAGCAATACTAACTCAAACCTCAGAACCTCGGTGAGGTGAGGTTCTGAAATTCGTCATTTGCCGCTTCCCTAATACTTTCCGTACTCCTGTGCGACATCTACCATCGCTTTGAGGTTGTCGAATTTGGCGTCTGCGGGGATTTCGTCGGCGCTGCCCATTATATAGCCGCCATCGCCCTTGGCTTCATTCAGACAGCGAATGGCTTCCTTGCGGGCATCTTCGACTGTGCCGAAGGCGAGCGCCATACAGTCCACGTTGCCCATGAGACAGATGCGTTTGCCGTACTTCTTTTTGGCCTCGGCTAAAGAAATATCGCCCTGGTTTGGTTCAAAGGAGGCGATCATGTAGGGGCCGGCATCAACCATCGTGTCCATCAGCTTGCCGATACGGCCAAGGGTATAGAAGGAGATATACTTGCCCGCCTTGCGAATCTTATCGCAGGCCATTTGCATCTCTACAGCCGTCCATTTGGCGAAGAGTTCGGGGCCCATTTCCGAGCCGGTTGCCCAACAGATGTCATAATAGCAGAAGTCAGACGGCGATGCGATGAAGGAATCCAGTTTCTTTTCAGTCCGCCGCCAGGCCGCTTTCATAGCCTCACGCACCAGGTCAGGCTCATCATAAAGATCGTATAAAAGCTCAGCCATGCCACGCGCGTTGCCGAGCATACTGTAAGCCGATATGATACCAACGCTGGGAACCCCATCCTCGCCCATGACTTCGCATGCCTCTTTTACCTGCTCACC
>JBAXQP010000242.1 GCA_037131655.1 bacterium
CTCCATCATAATCGATGAGATAGACCTCGACAGTTCGCTCAGTGCCCCCGCGAGTGGGGCGCATTCCAATACTGCACGCTCCAGCATAGACATCGCCGTGCAACTCTACGGTAGTGGCGTAGATGCCATCAGCAGGCAGGGCGAGGTTGGTAACAGGAACCAGGTTGGCTGTTGGGAAACCCATCGTTCGCCCGAGACTATGTCCCTTAACAACTGAACCCGAATAGAGAAAGCGCCGCCCAAGCAGTTCCTCTGCAATCGCCAGATCACCTAGTGCAATCGCTTCACGGATTCGGGTACTGCTGATACGCACACTCTTCTCACAAACAGTAGCTACTGGCGTTACTTCAAATCCGAATTGACTTGCATTATTTTGAAGGTAAGTAACACTGCCTGTTCCACCAAGGCCGAACCGAAAGTCCTCACCAACAACAAGATGGCTGCACTTTAGCCGCTCCTTCAAAATGTCTATCGAAAAAGTATCTGCCGTTATCTGCGAGAACTCTTTGGTAAAAGGAAGAACTACTATGTTATCGACATTTAATTCTTTGATGAATTGAATTCGTTGCTGTAGAGTACAAAGGTAGGGTGGACTTGATTCCGACCTTACTATTTCAGTTGGGTGGCGATCGAAAGTAAAAACAACGCTTGCCCTATTGTATGCCTGAGCATCTTCGATTGCTCGTCGAATCACCGCCTGGTGTCCACGATGCACCCCATCGAATGTCCCCACCGCCACCGCGCTTTCACGCCATGGCAAATTATTAAGTTCGTCTATGCTCAAGAATAAGTTCATATAGTCAATCCGTTGTCAGTTCGAAGAATTGTACCTTAAAGCCATTAGGTGGTTTGAGCTGGGGGATTGAAAACTACTACTGGTTGAGCATGATCATTTGAGGGGATCGCGATGGCGAGTAATTCTGCCTCGTACACCAGAGGAATTGGCTTAGTTGTTGGCTCGATATCGGGTGGGAAAGCAATAAAATTGCCGTTCAGGATATGTTCTCGGTCTGATTCATTAACTTGTATAACAGGGCCGCCTGTTGGATAGAGCGCTTTAATGATTCCTATAAGGGATTGTTGGACCGATTCGGGTGTCTGCAAATCGTCCAAAGAGTGCGATTCTTCGACGCAGAAATCGCCGACTCGGGTACGTATTAGCTTTTCCATATGCCCACCTACACCCAGAGCATTTCCGATATCATGGCATAAGGTTCGGACATAGGTTCCGCTGGAGCAAGTGATAATGATTCTTGAAAGAGGAAACTCACCTGATTCGAATAACTTTAACACAATACTCTCAATTGTGACCTCACGAGGTTCACGAACTACTTCGATCCCTTTGCGCGCAAGGTCATAGAGGCGCTGCCCCTCATGATGAACCGCAGAGAACATAGGGGGGATTTGTTTGATTAAACCAATAAAAGATTGCAGAGTCTCTTTAAGCTTGTCCTCAGTGATATGACCTGCCGGAACACGGTTTTGCTCTGTGCCGCTTGCGTCCTGGGTGTTGGTGGTGATATCTAAACGCAACCAACAGTCGTAGACCTTAGGTTCGAGGGTGAGATAGGGGAGGATGCGGGTGGCTCTTCCTATTGCAGCAACTAAGACCCCTTCGGCATCCGGATCAAGTGTGCCGGCGTGACCTATTCGCTTGATGCCGGTTGCCCGGCGTAAGCGATAGACTACGTCATGCGAAGTCATACCGGGGTTTTTGTAGACGTTAACGAATCCATCCATTGCTCAATTGCTTCCAATATTATCCGCTCGGATTCAACCAATGAGGCTTGTAACGAACATCCCGCAGCCAATCGATGACCACCACCTTCAAATCTCTGGGCGATTTCAGATACGCTATAGGGCTCACGAGCACGAAGACTTACCCTGACTCTATTTTCTTTAATTTCTCTCAACAAAGCCACCATCTTTGCCCCACGTATTGAGCGCATATGAGCTATGATCCCCTCTGACTGCTCATCAGATGCACCAGCTTTGTTGAAATCCTCAAGTGAAAGAGTCGACCAAATAATCTCCCCATCTCGAATCGACCGCAGATTTGTCAATCCAATTCCGAGAAGTTTCATAGAGGCCATTGAGCGATTCTCAAAGACCTCTTCGTTAATCTTAACAATATCCGCCCCTGAATCAACAAGGTGCGAGGAGATTTGTAATGCCTTTGGAGTGGTATTTTGGTATTTAAATGAACCTGTGTCCGTAATGATCCCTGTAAGAAGCGAGGAAGCGATTTCGGGAGTAATTGCCGCTTTCATCGCGCGCAACAATTCATAGACAACCATCGTAGTTGCAGATGCGTCGGTATCGATAAGCCGCATATCGCCGAACTGCTCCCAGGGCACATGGTGGTCGATAACCAAAATACGGTTTGCTTTAAGTACTACATCTGAATTACGCCCAACCCGATTAAGACCTTCCAAATCGCATAAGATAGCAAGATCGAATTCCGATTTATCTGTGGTAATCTGCACGCGCTCTTGGCCAGGTAAAAATTGAAGTGTTTCTGGAACACCATCAATGCTGATAGAGGTAACGTCTTTACCCAAAGCACGCAACGCCCATTCGAGCGCAAGAACGCACCCTAAAGTATCGCCATCAGGATTAACATGACCGGCGATTAAAAATGAATTCGCTCCGCGAATAGCCTCTAGGGCTTCACTCAGACTTTTCCGGTTTAAGATCATTTTCCACCTGGTGAAGCAATTCCATAATTCTTGAGCTTCGTTTAATCGTATCATCAGCTCGAAATTCCAAAACAGGGACACGTTTTAGATGTATACGTCTGCCGAGTTGGTTGTGGATGAAACCTGAAGCTCTTTTAAGAGCCTGTACCGAATGAACAATGGCGTCCTCATCCCCGAAAACGCTTACAAACACCGTTGCATGCTGCAAATCGGCTGTGACACGAACTCCGGTAATGGTTACAATTCCCAGCCTCGGATCATCTAACTCACGTCTTACAATATCACTGATCTCATGAAGCAGTGCAGATTGCACTTTATCAACTCTTATGTTCATTTATAATAACTCGCTTTTCAGCGTTGTTCTATCTCTACGTTATTTACAATGTATCGCGGATCGCTCTCGACATAGTTTATTACGGCGCTTACGACGCGATCATTAAAATCGCCAGCATTTGCCACACAAACAACAGCAATAGCTGCATATTGCCACGTATCTTCCCCACCCACTTCGGCAACAGCAACGTTAAACTTGTTCCTCAAGTTTGCCAACAAGCTTTTAATAACGTTACGTTTATCCTTTAGACTCTGACTTTCCGGAACGGTTATATCAAAAGTCACAAGGGATATGTGTATAGACATTCTTATACTTCGACTTGCATCACAGGTTGAAAAAACCAGAATAAGCCCAAAAGCCCATTCTGGTGATCGTTCTCATTAAGAAACCTGTCGCACTTCATAGGCTTCGATGATATCGCCTTCTTTATACTCATCAAAACCATCGAGACTAATTCCACACTCGAACCCGGCAGCCATCTCCTTCACATCATCTTTCAGATGCTTCAGAGAGCCAATCTTGCCGGTGAAAATAACTTCTCCCGCGCGCGAAAGTCTTGCGTTGGCGTTACGCTGGATTTTACCATCGGTTACATAGGAACCAGCGATGATACCTGAACGAGTAAGCTTGAATACGGCTCTTATCTCAGCGTTACCGAGATGAATTTCTTCAAACTTAGGCTCAAGCATGCCCTTCATGGCTTTTTCAATATCATCGAGCAGTTCGTAGATAATCTTATAAGATCGGACTTCAACTCCTTGCCGTTCGGCTAACGCTTTTGCGCCAGGCTCGATTTTTACATTAAAACCGACTACAATAGCCTCAGCCGCCGATGCGAAATCCACGTCCGATTCGTTGACATTCCCAACGCCTGTACTGATTACCTTGATTACTACTTCTTCGCTTTGCATCTGCTCGAGTTGCTCACGCACAGCTTCGACAGAACCACCAACGTCCGCTTTCACAACAACGTTCAAGTCTTTGATTTCGCCTTCTATCAGCTTCTGATAGAGGTCCTGTAAGCTGGCGCGCTGGGGTTGAACAAGGAACATTTCCACCCTTTGAGCATCAACACGTTCGGAAGCAATTTCGCGTGCGCTTCGTTC
>JBAXQP010000243.1 GCA_037131655.1 bacterium
CACCCGGTTCCAGCGTGCTGAGTTCTTCTTTTTTTCGTGACAGGGTATTGTAAAGACGGATCATGCGGCGCTCCTGCTGTGCTTACCTGGGTAAGCAAGTTGATATTATGTATTTGGATAACATGATAACCCGCGGACGGGTCGAGAAAACATAGATTCCCATCGAAGCCAGACAGCGTGTCGGGTCGTGGGGAATCGGTGTCGGGTTCTCTGGCTTTTCTTCAAAATCAATGATGCGACGATCCTCGTCGATTTTCATCACCCCAAATTCACGTCCTTCTTTAAGAATCTTTTTAAGACTTTCAAATTCCTGTGATATAAAGTTATCCGCCTCATCTACCAAAACCATCTTGGTGATTTGACGGTAGTCCCCATCCAATTTGGAGCTGCCATGCTGATGCATTTGGGTGTAAAAAATATCGAGCGTGATCGCAACTATAAGGTTCTGGATTTTAGGGTCATAACCGGAGAGGTTAATGACTACTACGCCATCCAGTATGTCATAGAGCGACTTGGTCTTTTCGGGATTGGTTTCAAATATCTGAAATGTGTTAAGTTCGTATAACGCCGCGTATAGCGAATCCTGTTCAACTTTTTCCTGGTCTAGGTAAATGTCCCAGATAGTTTGTATTGTCGGTGCCGTATTCGACCAGGATGCCGGGGAATGAGGCGAAATGCCGCACTTATCATAGGCCTGCATCACTAGTTCATGAATTCTGTTTTCCTGCTTTGGCCCTAAGCCAAAGGCCTTGCCGAGTGTTGCGCGAAATTGGCTGGCTGTATGTACCGGCAACATTGGCTTGTTACCAACCAAAGCAAATGGGTTAAAGGGCAAATTGTGCAGCGCGTAGACGGTTGCGTTTGTCGCCTTAACAAAGTCCTCCTTAATGTAATCGGCCTTGTAATCGAAGATTAGGATACCGATAGGCTGCCCGTCAACATTGTCCTTTTGATTACGAACCAACTGCGTGATCAGGCTTTTTGTGAACTGTGTCTTACCTGTTCCCATAGTGCCGATGATTCCGGTGTTGGTATTGAACACCTTGTTAGTGTTAGTAGGCTCCCAAACTACTGAGGCTTGATCAATGGATCGATGCCCAAGGATTACAGACAAGTGTTTACCGCTCGACTGACTATCGCTAGGCTGGGGAATAAATTTTGTTATAGGCTCTTCAACTTGACCTCCTTCAGGGCTCTGCCCATTTTCGATGAGGAAAACCTTTTTCGTAACCACTTGAGGGCCAAGTATGTATTTTGTCGGCACATCACAAATTGTCTGTATCTTTTTCTCCGCCATGAGTTCTTTCAACGGTGTTTTGACGAGTGTTGGTAAAAAACTAAAGGGCAGTTCAATACAAAGTATTGAATCTAACTCTTTATAGGTGGGCTCAAAAACACAAGGGCTATCTACGTGGGCAACGACTACAGCATCAGGGTATTGATCAAGTGTCGCTAAGTGGTATTCGCCACGTAACCATCTTTCTCGCTCAGCCAACAAAGTATCAAAGTACGCACTATCAAAGACTTCGTAGAGTCGGTACTTGTCAACTTGAATAAGCACTTGGCGTATAAACAGGGCGCGATAAACCTTGTTGGCGAAGGCTCTGTGTCCAAGCATGTTGGTAAGGTGTGCGAGTAAGTTTTTCACCTGTTCGATGGCTTTGCTATAGCCCTGTGGCGCTCCGGTCTTTACTTCAACAGGAAGTAAAAAGAGCTGCTGTTCCTTAAAGCCTACCAGCAATATATCGTCTGACATCGGGCCCTCGTTGCCTCCATGGACCCCCGGTGCAAACTCGCTATCCATAATCTTCAGTCCTATATTGCCGGATACACGAACCATCTCACCAATGGATAGAGGAACCCAAGTAATATCGGAAGCAGAGAGCATACAGGTGATGAACTTGTAGGCACCAATTTCACCCTCAATACCCTTACGCGCCGAGCCCTCGGCAGTCAGCATCTTGAGTAACCAATCTCCATTAAAGGCATTAAATTCCTCGATTCTCCCTCCCTGTCCTTGCTCAAGAACTCGCCTATACAAATCCTTTTCTCGGCTGACTGTAATGGCATCATAACCCGCCGAGGTGGTGTATTGGTCAGAAAAGTGGATCAGTGTGACATCCTGATTACGGAAAAAGTCGAGCGTGACCTTGGGGTCTATAATAGTCGTCCATATAGAGGCCTGATAGGCACATTCAAGCAACTCTTTGAATCCCTCATTGACAGCTAAGGCAATAGCATTCGAGCCTGTGTATTGTGTATTGCTTTCAAGAGCAGGTCTTATCAACTCTCCGAAGAGTTTTGCAATTTTCAGATGAGGAATATCCTCATATGCCGTATCTCGAAGACCAAAGGCCGTGAAGTAACTTTCACGTTTACTCTCAGACGCTTCTCCACTCAAAAGTCCGTCAGCGGCAACACCAGAGATGCAGGCAACTATGTTGACATTGACCGGTTGTATTTTCTTTTCATTACGAAAGAAGGCGAGATGTGAGTAGGCGTGCCCATTATCTAAGACTTCTTCATGCGTGAACTTGCTGTAGGTGAGACGTAAGCGCAGGAGATCGATCAGTGTATCGGCAATCTCTTTTTTATTACCCTTGTCTAGCTCCAATTTTTCCTTCAATTTGTTGGGGTTAGATATCTCAGCAAAATCGTCAAACCAGTTGAATTGAAGTTGTTCGTCATAAATATTGACATGTACATAGCAAGCTTTATCGAGATCTTGTTTAAAGTAGTCTACGATTCCAAGAAGCAGCTCTTTGCATTGCTGTTGATTGACTGCATTAATTAGTAACTTGCTTCGACCATTGTGGGTAAATAGTTGACTAAATGCGCGTTGAAATTCGTCAATCTTCTCCTTTACGACTTTACGGACGTAATCGTAATTGCTTTCTTCATGGGGTACTGCCTTTAACCAGGTCGGGTTTTCTTTGAGTTGTTGGACATAAGAAAATTTATGGTCCGCATTATAGAGATAAGGAATTAATCCTCTCGGCGTTAGGCGTTCCTTAGTCACCCTAGGCAGATACTTGAAACTCGCGTTGTCACAATCCTCGGCAATCTGTTCAGCCAATGCCAAGTAGTAGGACATAACAAGTGGATGATAGGGGCTGAAATATTCGCAGTCTTGGTTTCTAATCATGCCGATCTTTAGCACTAACTTGTCCTTGCTGCTAAGGACAGTATCAACCTGTATCTTTTCCAGATAATCGAGGTAGGCTGTAACTACTTGCCGAGCTCGATCGCGGTATTCCACACCCCAAGATACTAAAGAAGGGAGTGTGTTACGTTCATTTAGATATGCATAAAGTGCAGTATAGGCATCGTAAAGCCCAAGGCATACAGTGGACAGCTCTGAGAGAAGCCTGCTACTATTGTAGTCCAGTGCTATAAGCGATTTATCAATAAATTCAGCTTCCCAGCGTAGCAAATTAAGTCGGGTGCTAACCGGTGTGACCTCATTGTTATCAATGATTACTTTATCTTTGCCACGAGAGAACTCACCATAGTAGTCGTCTTTAAAAAGACGAGAAAAACGATCTTTATCAAATAATAAAGGTAGCGAAAGTGACTCTGTTGCAACTTCACCCTCTATGTTGAACTGAAGCTGGTGTTCACCTTTTTCAATTTTGAAGTCGATGAGGTCGGAATCGTTGGCGAATTCTTTAAAATCGACTTCTCCTATGATCTCCGCATTGATAACTTCGTTCCGCTCTTTAAGCTCAATTTTCTGGATCGCTTGAGGGTTGATTACAAGGCTATACTCATCGGTATGCAAGTTAACTACATTAGCTTTGGCTGCAATAGTGAAATTGCTCTTAAATCCATCGACATAAAATTCATCCTTACGCAAGACAAGACAATGGAAAACGTACTTTTCTGTCGATAGATCTCGCCCTCCTGTACCAACAGTAAAGAACAGCGGTTTGCCATCATATGGGCCCTGTACTGAGAGTTTGCAACCTTTATAGGCTTTAAGCTCTGAACCTACAGGTAATAGCTTGTTAGGTTTAGATAGCTGATTTGTCTCAAGGTTGTCCCCACTAAAGGTTGCAGTGAAATCAAAGATATCGATTGAATCTGGAACCTGAATAATAATATGATGCACACGT
>JBAXQP010000244.1 GCA_037131655.1 bacterium
ACACTCGACCTTCAAGGACTATTGAAAAGCGCTATCTTAGCTCGTATATCCTCTCGAAAAACGTATAGCTATCACTGGCAGAGGGAGGGAGCGCGATTATTTGCAAAGCCAATACCAAGACAAACAAATAGTTTGCATATTGTCGATCAATATTTAGACATCCCGCTTGCATGTGGGGCAAAGATCGAACCTATTGAGTTTGCATTCTATATTTCTCCAACTGATGAAGAATGTGCAATTACTAAACTGCGTGAAATCGGTATTGAGGAACAGGATCGCTTCATTGCCATCAATCCATCAGCAGGTCAACCCTTTAAAAGATGGAAACCGGAGAAATTCGCGCACTTATCTGACCGAATTGAAGAGATGTGCCTTGGGAAAGCTGTATTTGTTGGTGGTCCGGGTGATGTTGAAATTGAAGAACAAATCGCTTCATTAAAGAAAAGACTGATGCGTAGTCTTATCGGTAAAACAAGTTTGAAAGAGTTAGCGGCTGTTTTGAAGCATTGTAACGTGCATATCTGCGGTGATACAGGTTCAGGGCATATTGCCGTAGCAGTAGGCTCAACTTGTATCGGTATTTACGGACCAACCGATCCTGATCGTTCTGGTCCCTACCTCCAGCGTTCAAACGTTCTTTGTAAACGTGACCCTGATGAAATCAAGCAACTCAATGCTGCCAAAGATGGGCCGAGCGCCGATTTGGTGACAGTTGATGAAGTTTGGGATATGCTTGTTAGCTTAATGGGGGTAGGCCATGCTTGCACCTAAAAAGATTTTAGCGATTACCAAGCATCGTTTTTTTGGCGATACGATCATTGCAATTCCTGCGTTGCGTGCCCTTCACGCTTACTTTCCTGATGCGCCAATTACACTATTGACCGGCTCTGCCGCAGCAGAAATGATGCAGGGCTGCCCCTATGTTGCTGAAGTTATCGTTCATGAGGGACTTCGAGATAAGTCATCATTAATCGAACGATTCGAGCTCATGCGCTGGATGAAGCGAAGCCATTTTGATTTGGCGTTCATTTTCGATCGCTCAATTTTCAGGGCGTTTTTGGTTCGAATGGCCGGAATACCTGAACGAGTTGGGCTGAATGCTGAAGGACGCAGTTGTCTGCTCACTAAATCTGTTCGTTGGGATCGCGATAAGCATGAGTTGGAATGCCTGCTTGATATAACAACCGCATGCAACATCCCAGATGCAGGAAAGCATTTGGAATTATGGCTTTCTGATAATGAAAAATCGGAGCCAATTGAAAAGTTTGGGCTTATTACTGAGACGCCACGGGTAGTTATTCATCCCGGAACCAACGATTCGTATATTCGTCAGTGGCCGGCAGGAAGTTATGCGGAAGTGGCTGCGCAGCTTTATGCGGAGACACAATGCCAGATAATTTTAGTCGGATCGAAAGCAGAATGTGATGCCGCAGGAGCAGTAGCCCAGCGCTTGACCACTCCCTATCTGAACTGCGCTGGTCAAACATCCCTTCGTGAAGTATTCGGGATACTTGCTAACTGCGATCTGCTGATAGGCGCCGATACAGGGCTAATGCATGCTGCCGTTGCTTTAGGTATTTCGACCATTGGAATCTACGGACCCACTAAAGCGAAGCGATGGGCGCATGATACGCCGATCAACCGTTCTTTTTATACAACAACGACATCACCCCATCCAAGTGATACAGAAATTAGAGCTTGTCTGGATGCTATCAAACCAAGCTCAATCGCTGAAGCAGCATTAAACCTGTTGCAGAAGCGTAAAGGATCCCAAGATGAGAGTTGATCGCACCCTTTTAAAAATTCTTCCACGTGAGCGCCTGGCTGAAGTGGCATCGGAACTCCATCAAAAAGGGGAGCAAATTGTGTTCACAAATGGCTGCTTTGATGTAATCCATGCAGGACATGCACGATATCTTCGCAATGCCAAAGCTATAGGCGATTATTTAATCGTTGGAATTAATACCGACGATTCAGTTCGAAAACTCAAAGGCGAAAATCGCCCGATTATGCAAGAACAAGACCGCGCCGAACTTATTGCCAGCCTCGAATGCGTGGATTATGTCACCCTATTCGGTGAAGATACCCCTGTCGAAATTATCCGTCTTATCAAACCCAATATTCACGTAAAAGGCGGTGACTACAAAGGCAAAACTCTCCCAGAAGAGGCCGCGGTTAACGAAAACGGCGGTAAAGTCGTTATCGTCCCCCTAGTAGAAGGCCGTTCCACCACCAACGTAATCGACCGAATTGCCGAGCTGAATGGGAAAGAAGAGTAGCACTACATGCGAATGGTGGAATAGGCCACCCTCTCAATAGGAGATTATGGGTGGTTTCCGGATTCTTAAACTTCTGTCCTGTCATCTTATTTTCCATGCATAAATTACGTTTGAGCTGTAACATATGAAAACGACCGGGCTTGTGTGTAAAACCCGGTCGGAAATTAATCACTAACCACTGTGGAAGCTACTTACCTAACAGCGCTTTTGCTTTTTGATAGACGTTGTCAACGGTGAAACCGAAGAACTTCAATAAATCATCAAGCGGGGCAGAGATGCCGAAACGATCGATAGAAATCATATCGCCGCTATCGCCTATCCACTGCCGCCATCCGAATGAGGTTCCTGCTTCAACCGATAAGCGAGCCTTCACTGTTGGCGGAAGGACGTTCTTCTTGTATTCATCAGGCTGCGCTTCAAAGAACTCCCAACAAGGCATTGCAACTACTCGAGCTTTCACGCCATCAGCAACTAACTTATCGTATGCGCCTAATGCTAATTGGACTTCAGAGCCGGTTGCGATGATTATGACTTCGGGGATTTCGTCTGGGCTGTCCGCGAGGATATAAGCGCCCTTTTTCAAGCCTTCAGCCGAGCCGTACTTAGTTCTATCGAAGACCGGCAATTTCTGACGGCTTAAGATTAAAGTTGATGGACCGCCTTTGTGATCAAGAGCAGCGGCTAGACCAACTGCCGTTTCGTTGGCATCAGAAGGGCGGATGACGACTAGATTTGGTATTGCTCGAAGTACAGCCAGAGTTTCAACCGGTTGGTGAGTGGGGCCGTCTTCACCTAAGAAAACGCTATCGTGTGTCCAGATGAAAAGGGGATCCAATTCAGCCAGGGCAGAGATGCGAACGGAGCCGCGCATATAATCGGAGAACACCATGAAGGTGGCGCAGAATGGCTTTACGCCTCCGTGATAGACCATCCCATTAACCGCGCCGCCCATCCCATGCTCTCGGACGCCAAAGTGGATAATTCGACCACCGTAAGAACCGGCTTCGAAAGCTTCTTCGCCTTTGAGGTCAGTATCATTTGAGGAGGCTAAGTCAGCAGAACCACCGATGAGCCATGGAATTTTGGGAGCTATCGCATTCAATGTTTTGCCAAATGCTGTGCGAGTGGCGACTTTTTCGTCACTTTTGAATGTCGGCAACTCTTTATCCCAACCTGCGGGGAACTGGCCGGACTGTGCCATACTCCATTCTTTTGCTAGTTCGGGAAAGGTTTCTTCATACTTGTGCATGCGGACGAGCCAATCAGCTTCGAAATCTTTGCCCTTATCAACTGCTTGGCGGAAGTGATTTAGCGCATCTTCAGGAACATAAAAATCTTTATCAGTAGGCCAACCTAAAGCATTTTTGGTGGCTTTGATTTCATCTTTGCCCAAAGGCGAACCGTGAACGGAACTTGTACCGGCCTTATTGGGGCTACCGAAACCAATGATGGTGCGGCAACTGATGAAAGAAGGTTTGTTCTTCTCAGCCTTCGCTGTTTCTAGAGCATTGCTGACCGCTTCAACATCCATGCCGTCTACACTTTGAACATGCCAGCCATAAGCCTCAAACCGCTTGTTGACGTCTTCTGAGAATGACCATTCAGCAGGACCATCGAGCGTTATCTTGTTGTCGTCATAAAGGAAAATGAGTTTGTTTAGTTTAAGATGTCCGGCAAGGGAAGATGCTTCGGAGGCAATCCCCTCCATCATATCGCCATCGCTTACCAGCGCATAGGTGTGATGGTCGACAATTTCATGCCCGGGGCGGTTGAAGTGAGCCGCAAGCCATTTCTCAGCCATCGCCATCCCGACCGCAT
>JBAXQP010000245.1 GCA_037131655.1 bacterium
ATATTGAAGAATGGAAGCGAGTACTGAGTATCAATTTGGATTCAGTGTTTCTCTGCTTGAATGTCCTTGCTCCAGGAATGGTAGAAAGAAGAAGTGGGCGGATAATTGTTTACTCGGCATGCTTAGGGCGGATGTCTGGACCTGGTAATGCTGGCGGCTTAGCTCCATACCGAATCTCTAAAGCAGGAGTAAATGCACTTGTGAGAAATTTCGCCCATGAGACTGGTTTGGGTTCCCGCGGGTTTCTAGTTGATGCGGTCTGTCCGAATCACACTCGTACGGATATGGGTGGTGCAAATGCGCCTCGAAGTGTCGAGGAAGGTGCAGAAACAGCAATTTGGTTAGCAAGTCGTGAGTTTGATCCATCAACCAATCAAACCGGCGTCCTATGGGAAGACCGGAAAGTTATTCCTTGGTAAGTAAGGCTTTGCTATCTAATGTTGATGTCGCGATCATATGTGGGACGGTAAGTGCCCAGACAACTACCAAAAGTGACCACAATAGTGACGATGTTAAGCCGTGATGATTGAAGAGCGCTAAGCCCAATCCAACAACTACTGTCCCCGCTAACGCCGGTAGCCCAGGAATAACAGCAGAAGTAAACGTTCGCCGCAGGTCTTCTAATGCCGATGCTTCTTGGGATTTTGGTAAAAGTGAAGTGAGTCGAGCAGTATGACGGAGCGCATGCCAACATCCGAAATAAAAGGAGAAAGCAATCAATGGTGGCGTAAGAAAGGCCAGCGCGCCAAGTAAGACTAGATCGGTTACATTCCTAAATTCCCGATTTAACGCTAGAGCAATAATTGCAAGTATTGCCAAACCAGAAACTGCTTTCTTCAGGTCTTCGGCATAAACTCCCGCCCAGTTTATTAATTCTGGATTCACACGATTTAACGCGCTCGAGCTATTATTTTGGACGAGTGGGATTATCACCGGTAGCAATCCGGCAGGAATTGCATAAAAGAACTTTCGAATCAAAGGCGAAGGTTTGCGATTACTCAGTTGGTCGTACTCAGAGATAAATGAAGCGTCTCCAATGCCGAAATGAAGAGCGCTCATCCAAACGATCACTTGAAAGCCAATTACATTCCACTTCAGGATAGCTAGCACTGCAATTGCTGCAATCAGAATATAGATGAGGACAAAAGCTATAAAACGCCATCGGCTCGTCCTCGGAATCGTAATGAGATGATCCACTGCCCCATGGGGTATCCCAACCATAAGCGCGAGTACGGAGAGCAGCACCTGCCAGCTCAAATTGCTTTCATCGATAACCGTGCGAAAAAACAGGCTCACAACTACTGCGAAGAGAATTGCAAGATTTGAAAAAAGCCGAACCCTTAAAAATAGACGTTTCGGCACTGAGTTCATGTGCTAATTCTAGACAATTCTACGAATAACGGGAGAATAATCCTATGAATAAGTGGGGCTACATTGCGATGCTTACCTTCACAGTGGTCGGCTCATTTTGGTTAGAAATTGGGCTAAAGGTAGGAGTTTTGCGCCGGATCAAGCGGTTATCCGCATCTCTATTACCAGTCGCTCTCATTTTTCTTGGCTGGGATGCTTATGCCATCGCGCATAAACATTGGCGATTTGATGAGCACCAAATGCTCGGAATCGTTGGCCCTTTTCGCATACCGCTAGAGGAATACCTTTTTTTTATCATTGTTCCTATCGCATCCATCATGACTCTCGAAGGTGTTCGAAGAATTAAAAGACATTGGCCAGTAGGTGATGGTGATGAGTTATAGCGATATCGCTGTACAAACTTTGTTGCTGACAGTTTCGTTTGATCTCTTTATAGTGCGAACACAGCTGCTCACAAAATTAATCTTTTGGGCGTCTTATTCAATTATTCTGCCTATGCAACTGATTACGAATTGGTGGCTTACCTCCCGATATATTGTGATCTACGACCCGAACACTATTATCGGTCGAAGGTTAGCTGGTGCTCCGATCGAGGACCTAGTCTTTGGTTTTTCTTTGATACTAGCGATTATGTCGATGTGGGTGTACGTGGGAAGGCACATCAACCGTAAATAGCTTTTAGTTGATAAACGAGTATCCAATAAGTAACAAAATCATCGTTCCTATTACCAATTTAGTATTTTTATGCTCCAAAAACTTCTGTGCCGGTTTGATAAAAGTGGCCAAGAGAAGAAGGACCCCTGGAAAAATGATACTAAAGCTATGCATGACGATGTCATGGTGACCGGTTTGATAGCGCATATTAATAAAGCCCAGCGCGACGAGAAGATAGGCGCCAAATCGAAGGTTTGTCATCTCTTCATCCTAACTGGTTAAGGACATAAAAAAGTATGAGGGGCGCCGATTTACTGGCGCCCCTCATATTAGGGGATTTATTTAGTTATAAGTAATTAGTGATCGTCTTTCATGCCTTCAGCAACAGACTTCATCTTAGCAATCTTGTAGATTGTAAGACCAAATACGCACTTAGCAAGTACGTCTGCAACTGTGTAGCCGATCTGGCGATTAGTAAAGAGCATTGCCATCTGACTTTCTGATGGGCTCTTCACCAAGATTGGGATCAAGTATGAAATTGGGTAGACGCCCCATGTAGCGATCAAGAGCAAGCGCAAACGGCCTACTGTTGCTGCAACACCCTCAGGTTGGCGTTCCAATGACTTTGTAAGCTCTACGAAAAGAACATAGAGAATGTAGAGGAATGGAAGCGTGGACAATACTCCGAAAAGGATCTTTGTCCCATTGTCCGATGAAATTTCACCTGGGTAGCCCAAGATGATCATCGCTGCTGATGCAGGAACCAAACGCGTGATCAAAGACGTAGAAGCTGCCTTTACAAGTCCGAGCACCGCGATCACTTCTACAAGAAGAAGTGGAACAGTAAGAATCCAATCAACATAACGGTATGCCTCGTTGAATGAACCTTGTGAAGTTCCGACAGTAACCGCATTCTTCATTGATGATTCGTTGAATGAGTTAAAGATTCGGAAGTAGTGATAGCCAGCAATAAATGTAACCATCGATGACATGACTAGTGCAGCGCGGTACTTTGGCAGAACGCGGGATTGCGAAACCAATGTGTATACGGTGCAAGCAAGCATCGAGATTAGCCCGAAGGAGAAAATGTTATATAGCGAACTCCATTGACTATTAGACAGTTGTAGCATTTAGCAATGCCTCCGTGAGATTGAGGTCCAACCGCATTGTTGCGACCGGGCTCAGGAGGGGCATAAGACTCGAGGGTGCGTTAATCCCTGCCACTCTGAACCACAATATTCTGAGGGAAATCTCAGGGTCCCGCCACCTGAAACCCGAAAGAAATCTGAAAATCACCCTTTCCCCCATACCTTCAGCTGGAAATACGCAAAAAAAGGGATAGGTATCCGAAAACCTTGACACTGGATAGTTGGGCTAAGGGTGCCCCTACTGTGCGGTAATAAAATTAGCTATAGCCGGCTCTACACGGCGTTGCTGACTTGGTATTAATACTTTCCATATTTCATTGTGCCCTAGAGGCAAGGGGTCTAGGTTCTTCGAGAGATTCAAAATTCTTGATATCTAGGGTTATCTGAAGGGATCCCACAATGGCTGACGATCGTGCTGAAATAACAAGATTGCTTAACCTCTACATCGATGGCGCCGGAAAAGGCAATGCAGCTCAATTGAATGAAGCATTCCATTCCAGTGCTCGATGGTTTGGCACGATGGCCGGAGTGGACTACGACTTAGATAAAGGAGGCTTTGTTGATTTAATGGTGGGATCACCCGGAGATGCTGGCGGATTAGTCGCAAAGATAACTGATATTCGAATTGATGGAACAGCAGCGGTTGCCACCATCAAAGAAGAAGGTTTTTGGGGAACTCTTTCATTTACTGACTACTTTGTACTATCAATACTCGATGGACATTGGCAGATCACTTGTAAGACATTTGCTCACACGGGTGGATCTCACTAAAAGTCTTTGCCTTGTTAGATGAATTTCCGTGCGTTCAGGGTTGAATTGCGTTCTCGTTAATTGAGTATTGACTTGAATTAAGGTTGATTAGTTGTGCAGCCGCCAGCACCACACTGTGTAGCTTTGGC